>JBATEM010000209.1:0-12477 GCA_049664005.1 Candidatus Macondimonas sp. | reverse complement strand
ACCAGCGAGGCGCCCGCTCCAGCCTGTCGCAGATAGGTCTGCACTTGATCCAGATAGCCGGACGCCTCCTGCTCGAACAAGTCGTCCAGCAGCGCGCCTTCAGCCAGTTCGGGATCGGGATCCAGGGCCGCCGATTCCGCAAAATCCAGTTGCGCAACGGTCGAGGCCCGGGGTGTTGCGTCAGGCTCTACATTGGCAGATTCCGTCTCCTCGGGTTCCACAACCGGAATCAGGTGTGAATCCGCTGCCAGGAAATCAGCCGGCAGGGGCGTGAGAGGCGAGACATCAAGCTCCGCTGCAACCCTCTCGTGGTGGGATGTGGACCCCTCTGCCGCTGGTGCGGCGGGCATCCCAACCGCTTCCCCGTTGGCCAATGCAGCCAATTGATCGACGCAGTGCTGGCCGGCTGCGGACAGGGGCTGTTGGAGGTCTTGCAAATGCGCGGCAATCTGCTCAACGGCCTGAGCCACCCAAGCAACCGTGTCCTGATCTGCCCGTCTGGTGCCTTCCAGAACCGCGTTGAGCAAGCGCTCCACACCCCAGGCCAACTCGCCGATGGCAACCGCTCCGGCCATCCGTCCCGATCCTTTGAGGGTGTGAAACCCGCGCCGCAAGGTCACCAGCGCCTCACGATCCTGCACATCGATCTGCCAGCGCGATTGTGCAGGCCCGACTTGCGCCATGATTTCCTCGGCTTCCTCCGAAAATATGGCGCTCAGATCCAGGTCAAGGGCGGCATTCAGCGGCGCGGATATCGGGTCTTGATCCGCCACGATAGGACTCGCAGCAGCCGGCAACAGACGCATCACCTGTTCGGTTTGTTCCACGGCAGCCGCCAATGCCGCCTGGTCGGCGAAGGGCTGTTCACCCCAGCGCTCCAGATACAGCGCCAGGCTTTCCAGTGCATTGGCCATGGCTTCCGCAATCGGCTGCCCTTCCGTGATCCGGGGCAAGGACTGCGCCAATTGATTGAAGCAGCGTCCCGCCTCCGCCAAGCCAGCCACCTCAAGCGCCGCAGCCATCTGGTCCAGACGCCCGGCCGCCTCGGCCTTGCCGGAGCTTGAATCCGCGCGCTCCAACGCCTCGATGCACTGGCGCAGATCAACCAGCACCTCACGCACCACGGGGAGCTGAAGCTCCAGCGCGATCGATCTCAGGTCTGTCGTGTCCGGATGCCCTGCAAGCGATGCCAAGGCCGCTTCGATGGCCAGTACCGACTGCGCCACCTCAGGCCATTCCGTCTCGACCACCTGGCCCGCACTGGCCCATGCGGCGAGCCGGGTTGCGGCCCGCTCCATCTGCGCCATGAGATCGGGGCGATCCAGGATGGCCAGGGTGGCGCAAATGCCCTGGGTCACACCGACCAATACCTTGAGCTCGTCAGCCGCAGGCTGGGGCGTGCGGCTGATGACATCGAGGGATTCCTTGACCACTTGCAACTCGTCACGGATCGATGCAGCGACGCCGGCCAAGGCCTGACTGCCGGCATCGCCCAAGGCGTGTTGCAGCCGCTCCTGTTGTACGGGAGAGATCACACGATGGGCCAAGTCGTAGGCCTGGGCGAGTTCGCCAGGCAATCCCGCCAGATGCGGCGCCCGACCCAAGGCATACAGGGCCTGGGCCGCCGTGTGACGATGCAACTGGCATTGCTCCGGGGTTTCCCCCACGCCGGCCAACCCACCCAGAAGGCGTTCCAACCGCAACAGGACCGGGCGCACTTCAGCCTGGGTCACGGCATGATCCGCAAGGGCAATCAGCAAGCCTCGCAAGACCCACCAGCTCCTGGCCACAGCCGCGGTGGTCGCGGCACGCTCGAGCTTTTCAGCCACCCGTGACAAGCTTGCCAGCACGCGCGCATCGCCCGTTTCCCGCAACACCAACAAGATCGCGTGCATGACGCCGGGCCGATAGCGTTGGGCCAGTGCCCTGAGAATCGCGGGATCCTGGACCACCGGGTCGGGTCCAGCCATCTCGATCAGCGCATCCCCTCCCGTTGCGGCAAAGATTTCCGCAGCCCCGATGGCGCCCCGGCTTGCGGCCAGGCGCAAGGCATTGATGGGAAACAGCAGCAAGGTCGGGCAATCGGATTCGCCGCGCGCCATGAGTTCCACATAGGCGGGCAGGGCAATGAGCAGGCTGGCCAAGGCATCGCCCAAAGTTTCGGTATAAGCCGCTGGATGATGGCAAGCATCCAAGGCCACAATGGCCTGGCTCACGGCATAGGACGCCCCGTAAAGACCTGAAAATTCGATGGTTTCACGCAGATTCCGCCACTCCTGGCACACCGTCTCCAGTGTTTCGGGCGTCAACTGCCCCAATCCCATCTCTTCCGCACGCTGGCGCAACCGATCAATGCTGTCCTGAATGCCAGGCAGCAACGCCTGCAACGTCTGCGCATCTCCGGAATGCCCGCGCGACGCGGACTGGAGATTCATCGACAGGGGGGAAGGCTGCATCGCGTGCTCCTCAATTCGGAAGCTTGAACCCGGCCACCGACCGGCGCAGCTCGGTGGCCAACTGAGCCAGCCGACCGATCGCCTGGCCGGTGGCTCGGGTCCCCTTGGCCGCCTGCACGGTGACCTCCCGGATAGCTCGCATGCTGGTCGACATCTCGCCGGCCTTGGTCGTCTGTTGCTGAGCTGCTTCGGAAATGCTGGTCACCAGGACCGCGATCTGATTGGACACCCGCTCGATTTCATCCAGGGCATTGCCGGCATCCTCCGCACGCTGGGAACCCGACACCACACCTGTCGTACTCCGCTCCATCGATGCCACGGCCTCTTGGGTATCGGCCTGAATCGTGCGCACCAGGGCCTCGATCTGCCGTGTGGCCACCGCTGAACGTTCCGCCAGTCGCTGCACTTCATCAGCCACCACGCCGAAGCCCCGACCCGCTTCACCTGCCGAAGAGGCCTGGATCGCGGCGTTCAGAGCGAGGATATTGGTCTGTTCGGCAATGTCATTGATCAGCCCAACGATGTTGCCAATCTCCTGGGAACTTTCTCCCAGCCGTTTGATGCGCTTGGAGGTCTCCTGGATCTGCTCGCGGATCACTTGCATGCCCTCGATGGTCCGCTGCACCGCCGCGCTGCCCTTGCCCGCGACATCCACCGCGTGCTGGGCCACCTTCGAGGAACGCTGGGCGTTATCCGACACCTGCTCGATGGACTGGGCCATGCTCTGGATGGCGGAGGTGGTCGTTTCGATCTGTCCGCTCTGCCGCTCGCTGGCCACCAGCAAACGGGTCGCCACGTCCTGGGTTTCGGTCACGGAGGCGGCCACCCGTTCGGCGGTCTGGTTGATGGTGCGCACCAGTTCGCGCAGCTGTTCGATGGCGTAGTTCACCGCATCGGCGATGGCACCGGTGATATCTCCGGTGACCGTGGCCTGGACACTCAGATCCCCTTCCGCCAAATCCCCCATTTCATCCAGCAGATGCAGGATGGCATCCTGGTTTTTCTGGTTCATCCGACGGGCTTGCGCCAATAACTGTCGCACCCGCATCACCAATCGATAGACGACCAGGATCACCAACACCACACTGATGCCACTCAAGACCACCAAAATCAGGGGCTGCATGAAACGACTGTTGATCGCCTGCCGCAGCGCGAGATCCTGTTGGGTCAGCCCTTGCTGCACCACCGCCAAATCCAGGGCCAGGCCACGCGAGGCGCGGTTGGCGCGGTGCAGCGCGGGGCCATTGGCGGCGATGAAATCGACCTGCTGACTCAAGGCGCTATAGCGTTTCGTCAATCGCGTCAGGGTATCCCGCATGGGCCCTTCCGCGGGCAAGGCGCCAATACCCTGGGCTCGGTTCCCCTCCGACAGGGCTTGCAGGCCATTGCCCAGTGCCGCCAAAGTCGTCGTCAATTGCTTCGAGAGGGTGTCGGGCACACCGGCACCAGAAAAAAGCGCATTGATGCCCTCACGCATGCGCTGCAGGTCCAAGGCGAGACGCAGGGTGTGGTTGATCTGTTCAGGAGGCATGCGCGCCACCCGCATCTGATCGAGCAAGGTTTCCAGGTCCGCCATCCAGGCAGGCAGCGTCGCCTGGAATTCGGCTTGATACGCCCGCGCTCCAGGCATGACCGAACGCACGGACAGCAACGACTGCAGCTGGGGTTGCGCCTTGATCCAGGCCTCTGCCACGACATCAACGCGGGCCTGGATGTTTTCCGGCACCGCATCCAGGCCCATTTCGGCATTGCCTTCTTTCAGGGTTTTGATGGTCTTGGAAAAGCTCTCGATGCTGCGGGACAGTTCATTGAAGCTCTGCCGATTCGCCAACTCATCCGCCAAGGCATTGGTCACCTCGAAACTGCGGGCGGCGATGCGTTCCGCCAGCGTCTGCTGCTCGGCCGTCAAGCTCAGGTATTGCTGATCCCGCCACTCCAGACTCGACAGATAAGCCCACCCGCTCAGGGTGAGAAATACTGCGCCGGCAAGGCCGATCAACAGACCGGAGAATAAACGCCTGTCCGCCTGGCTATCCCGGATGGATTCAACGGATGACTTGGACATGGTGTAAGCGGTCTCCCCCTCCGAACAAGGCCAATCAACGCGCTGGAATTCCTGTTGCGCTCAGGCTTGGGAATCGGCAGGCCCGGCCGGGTCTTGATAGGACAGGCGAATCAGGGATGGCGTCCGCAGGAAAACGCGGACCGCTCATTCAGGCGATGCTTCATCCTGAACACCGGGAAACGCCAAAAGAGCGGGCCAATCCATTACTCCGGCCCACAGTCCGGGCTGCAAGGCCAAGGCGCCGCACCAAGCGTGTGGGCAGGCCACTCCAGGCGCTGGGACATCACGCTGCAATCCAGCCGTCATGCTCCGCAACCCCTGCACCTTGTGCGCACCCAGCCCCACCACCTGGCGACCCTGTTGAAGACAGATCACCACCGCCGGCGCCGTTGTGGATCCCGGTAGACCCAATAACACGGCCAGGTCCAGCACAGGAACCAGGATGCCCCTCAAATTGATCAAGCCTTGAAGTTCCGCTGCCGCGTTGGGGATGCGCGTCAGTCGAGGCCGGCGAATCACTTCCCTGATCCAGGGTCGAGGCAATGCCCACAGCATCTCTCCCACGTCGAAAATCAGCGCCTGTTGCGGGGAATTCCAGGAGAGATCCGCTAGCGATTCACGAGGTGGCGCAGCCAAGGCCAAAGGATTGCAGGATCGCTCCAACGCACACAGGGTAGCGAAGGGATCGTCCGCGTCATTCGATGAGACCATCGCACTCATGGTCAGAATCCAAGCACCGCATTCATTTTGGGAATGATGTCGTGTTCCTGCACCGGCTTGAGCACGTAATCGACCGCGCCCTGCCGCAGCCCCCAGATCCGATCGCTTTCCTGATTCTTCGAGGTCACCATGAAGACGGGGATGGAGGCGGTCTGTTGATCCCGGGACAGCTTGCGAGTTGCCTGGAAGCCACTCATTCCGGGCATGACCACGTCCATCAGGATGAGATCGGGTTGTTCCCGTCGGGCCAGATCGATGCCCTGTGTCGCATCATGGGCCACCAGCGTCTGGTGGCCATGTTTTTCCAGCAAGCGGCGCAGCACGTGCAGCTCGGTGGGGGAATCATCGACGATCAGTACCCGCGCCATGTCACCATCCCCTCACTGGATCCCGCCGGCCACCGGTCCAGGCAGCACGCCGGCGAATTCGGAGACCGCTTCCAGCAACTCCTCGCGGGTGAACGGCTTGGTCAGGTAGCGCTCGGAACCCACCAGACGACCGCGGGCGCGGTCAAACAAGCCATCCTTGCTGGACAGCAGGATGACGGGAATATGGCGGAAATCCGGATGGCGCTTGATCAGGGCGCAGGTCTGGTACCCGTCGAGACGGGGCATCATGATGTCGACAAACACCAGGTCCGGCCGATGCCGGACAATCAAACCCAAGGCCTCGTAGCCATCCTGAGCCGTGATGACCTCGAACCCCTCCCGCATCAGCAGGGTTTCAGCGGTTCGCCGGATGGTCTTGCTGTCGTCGATCACCATGACACGCAGCACAGGGTGATTCACCTCACCCGCAGATTGCCTGTCCATCTCGCCTCCCTCTCGTTCCCCCATGATGTTCATGGCGCTTCCTTTTTATTGAGTGACATCCATCTTGTATGAACGATTCAGTATCATGGGCGCCTGATTTGCCCTACCAGGAATCTCGCCATGGCCATCGTCGATCCCGTCGGGCTCCCCCGTCTGGCGCTTATGCAACAGGAACGGATTCGGCAGCTGGAGGCTGCCCTGCTGGCCCAGCAGAGCACGATCGAGTACTGGTTCCGCCGCCAGTGGCAACGCACCCGCCCGCCCCTCTATGCCTCCGTTGATCTGCGCAATGCCGGATTCAAGCTCGCCCCGGTGGATACCAATTTGTTCCCGGCGGGCTTCAACAACCTCGCCCCCGACTGCCATGCGCTCAGTGTTCAGGCCATGCGCCAGGCCATCGAACGCAGCTGCCCAACCGCCAGCCGGGTGTTGATCATTCCCGAGAGCCACACGCGCAATCCGCACTACCTGGAAAGTTTAGGGACATTGGCCAGCCTGGTCGCTCAGGCCGGCTTTGAAGTCCGTATCGGCTCCCTGCGCGCCGACTTGAAGGTGCCCGTGCCCTTGGACGCGCCCTCGGCACCCCATCTGCTGCTCGAACCCGTGACGCGACAGGGCGCGCGCGTGGGCGTGGCGGATTTCGATCCCTGCCTGGTGCTGCTCAACAACGACCTGTCCGGGGGATTACCGGCTATTCTGGAGGGCCTGGAACAGACCCTCCTGCCCCCGCCAGGACTGGGCTGGACCCATCGCTCCAAGAGCCATCATTTCGACCTGTATGCCGAGGTGGCCGGGGAATTCGCCGACCAACTGGGACTGGACCCCTGGCTGCTCACGCCGGCCTCGCGCTATTGCGGTCAAGTGGACTTCCAGAAGCGGGAAGGGCTGGAATGTCTGGAAGCCAATGGAGCGGCGCTGCTCGCCGAAATCGCGGAACGCTATGCCGAACGCGACATCGATCATCCCCCCTTCCTGATCATCAAGGCCGATGCCGGTACCTATGGCATGGGCGTCATGAGCGTCAGCTCGATCGATGAAATCACCCAGATCAACCGCAAGACCCGCAACAAGATGAGCTCGGCCAAGGAAGGATTGCCGGTCAGCCGGGTGTTGATCCAGGAGGGGATCCCCACCGCGGAAACCTGGGGCAGCGACGCCGCCGTGGCGGAACCCGTGGTCTACATGATCGACGCCACCGTGGTCGGCGGCTTCTACCGGGTGCATGCCCAGCGTGGTCCCACCGAAAACCTCAATGCCCCCGGCATGGAATTCCATCCCCTGCCGTTCTGTGAACCCTGTATTTGTCCCGATCGCAACCGGGAGCCGGATGCCGGTCCCAACCGCTTCTATACCTATGGCGTCGTTGCCCGCCTGGCCTTGTTGGCCGCCGCACGGGAAATGGCCGAGCTTGCCCCCTGAATCCGTCCTCTTCCGGAGTGTCGCCCATGAGCCTGCGCATCGGCGTGGTGATGGACCCCATCGCCACCATCAAGCCCGCCAAGGACACCACCCTGGCCCTGCTGCTAGAGGCCCAGCGCCGAGGCTGGACGCTTTTCTACATGGAGCTGGGCGATCTCTACCTGATCGACGGCCAGCCCTGGGCGCGCCAGCGACCGCTCAAGGTCCAGGACGACCTGCACCACTGGTTCGATCTCACGCCAGGCACCGATGTCCCGCTGACCGAACTGGATGTGATCCTGATGCGCAAGGATCCGCCCTTCAACATGGAGTACATCTATGCCACCTACGTGCTGGAACGGGCCCAACTGGCCGGCACGCTGGTGGTCAATCGGCCGGAAAGCCTGCGCGACGTGAGCGAAAAGGCCTACACGGCATGGTTCCCCGAATGCTGTCCACCGACGATGATCGCCCGCGACATGACGCGGCTGCGCCGTTTCATCACCGACCAGGGAGAGGCCGTCATCAAGCCACTGGACGGCATGGGGGGAGCCTCCATCTTTCGCACCCGCGGTGACGACCCCAACCTCAGCGTCATCCTGGAAACCCTGACCGACCACGGCCACCGCTTCGCCATGGCCCAGCGCTACCTGGCCGCCATCACCGAGGGCGACAAACGCATCCTGCTGGTGGATGGGATGCCTGTGCCCTATGCCCTCGCGCGGATACCGGCTCCCGGCGAGGCGCGCGGCAACCTGGCGGCGGGTGGGCGCGGCGAAGGCCGCCCTCTCACCGACCGGGACTACTGGATTTGCGACCAGGTGGGTCCGGTGCTGCGCAAGAAAGGGCTCCTGTTCGTCGGCTTGGATGTGATCGGGGATTCGCTGACCGAGATCAACGTCACCAGCCCGACCTGCGTGCGGGAACTGGACCGGCAGTTCGGACTCAACATTGCCGGCTTGTTGATGGACGCCATCGAGCGACAGTTGGGCCCGACGCCTCAGGCGACTGCGCCGTGACCGCATTCCGCCGATAAGCTCCCATGTCGTCCAAACCGTCGGAATTGTCCATGACCGAGGCTGCCCCGCCGCCCGAGATCAGCAGTCGCGACCGACTGGTCGGTACGCTGTTTTTCGCCGCCCTGCTGCACGGGATCCTCATCCTGGGGATCGGCTTCCGCAACCTCCCCAGTGCGCCCGATCCAAGCCAAAAGCTGGAGGTGACGCTGGTGCGCGGTACGCCCACCGCGCCGCCGGAACGGCCCCAATTCTGGGCTCAGATCGACCAGCAGGGCGCCGGCGAGGAGGGTCCCATGCAGCGCCCCCGAGGCGATCTGCCCGATTCCAGCGCCCAGATGAACTACGAGGGCATCCCCCAGGGTGGCGATGCCGTCAACGAATTGGGCGGCCAGGGCACATCCGATCCCAATACCACCCAGAACGCCCCGACCCAGCGCGCAACGCGCCAAGTCCTGACCACCACCGCCCCCTCCGCCGATCCCATGGCCAGTGCCCCGCAAACGGCCACGACCCCTGACGGCCAGCGTCTACGGGTCTCACGGCTGGTGCTGGAGGCCACGGAAACCAGTCCCGCCCTGCTGCCTGACCCGGAAGCACACGCCCAGACGCCCGGCGCGCCCCTGCGCGAAATGCAGATCGCCGTCAACACCCGCTCCCACCTCTACGCGCCTTATCTGTACCAATGGCGTCTGCGCATCGAGGAAGTCGGCAATCTCAACCTGCCCGATGAAATCACCCGTCAGGGACTGTTCGGCGACATCACCCTGGAGGTCGCCATTCGCAGCGACGGGCGCCTTGAGCAAGCGCGGGTGGTGGTGCCCTCGCCACATCGACGCCTGGACCAGGCCGCCCTGCGCATCCTGCAACTTGCCGCGCCCTTCGAGCCTTTCAGCGAACCCATGAAACAACAGACCGAGCGCATCCGCTTCATCTGGAAATGGCGCTTCCTGCCGGGTGAGGCAGGCGTGCCCGAAGGAGAAGGCGGGGTTTATGTCGGCCAATGAAGCCATCTTCACGCGCACTTGTCTGCGCGGCTTGTCAGCGTCCGGGCGACTGCCTACCATGACCCCATGATCGAAGGCAGCTACCTCCAACATCATCTGCTGATCGCCATGCCCGGCATGGTCGATCGCAATTTCTCGCAAACCGTCACCTATCTGTGCGAACACAATGCCGATGGGGCGCTGGGCATCATCATCAACCGGCCGAGCGATCTGCGCCTGTCCCAGTTGATGGCGCAAATGGAACTGCCCCCGCCGGAACGGCCCGAGTTTGACGGCCCCGTCTACCACGGTGGCCCGGTCAGCGAGGAACGCGGCTTTGTGCTGCACGAGGAAGCCGGCCCCTGGGACGCCAGCCTGTTCGTGTCCAAGGCCATGCATGTGACCACCTCGCGCGATATCCTGATGGCCATCGCCAAGGGTGAAGGACCATCCCGGTATTTGCTGGCCTTGGGCTATGCCGGCTGGACGGCGGGGCAACTGGAACAGGAGATGCGCGACAACGCCTGGCTGGCCGTGCCCGCCAACAGTCATATCCTGTTCGATCTCCCCGCCCCGGAACGGCTGACCGCGGCCATTGGTCTTCTCGGTGTCGACTGGCGCCAGCTCAGCAGCGAAGCGGGTCATGCGTGACCGCTGGGGCTGTGGCTGACCGCCGTACCCTGCTGGGATTCGATTATGGTACCCGACGTGTGGGCGTGGCCGTGGGCCAGACCGTGACCGGCAGCGCCTCGCCCCTGGCCGTTCTCAAATCACCTAAGTCACCCGAATTCTGGCAACAACTGGACCGTTTGATGCGCGAATGGCGGCCCGACGGTCTGGTCGTCGGCCTCCCCTTGCAGGCGGATGGCAGCGCCGGCGCCATCGCCCGTGCGGCTGACGCCTTTGCCGATGAACTGACGACTCGCTACGGGCTCAGCGTAGCGCGCGTCGACGAACGCCTTACCTCCTGGGAAGCCGACCGCGTCGCGCGGGATGTCCCGGAATCCCGCCGGGACGCCGTGGCGGCCAGCCTGATTTTGATGACCTATTTGGAAGGACGATCGCCATGATCCTTTGGGATACCCCGCGGGTAGCAGCCCATATCGATGCCTTGGCCAACGCCATCGGGGCGCGCTATGCCGCAGCGCCACAACCTCCACTGCTGGTGGGCATCCATACCGGCGGCGCCTGGCTGGCCCAGGCCTTGCACCGACGCCTGGAAGACACCCTGGCGCTTGATGAGCCTGCCGGCACGGTGGATGTGAGCTTCTACCGCGACGATCTCGCGCGCAGCGGTGTGCCACCCCAGGCCCGCCCCTCCCAGCTGTCCACCTCGGTCGATGGCCGTGAAATCGTGCTGATCGACGACGTCCTTTACACGGGCCGCACGGTCCGTGCCGCCATGAACGAATTGTTCGATTACGGCCGTCCCGCCGCCATCCGCCTCGCCGTGCTGGTCACGCGCAATGGCCGACAGTTACCCGTCGCGCCGGACTTCCCGGCAGAGATGCTCTCGCTAGAACCGGGGGAACGCATTAAACTCGCCGGGCCCGATCCGCTGCAATTGCACCTGCTCCGGAGTTCGCCGTCTGCCCATGATGCGACCGACGCCCCCTGATGTCCTGCCGCTGCGCCACCTCCTGACCACCGATGGTCTGAGCCGGTCGCAAATTCTTTCCATTCTGGACCTGGCGGAATCCTTCCTCCCGGTGGGCGCGCGCGCGGTCAAGAAAGTCCCGCTGCTGCGCGGCAAGACCGTCGTCAACCTGTTTTTCGAACCCAGCACGCGCACCCGCATGACCTTCGAGCTGGCCGCCAAGCGCCTGTCGGCCGACGTGCTCAACCTGGATGTGGCCCATTCCTCCACCCGCAAGGGTGAAACCCTGCTGGATACCTTGCGCAACCTGGAAGCCATGCAAATGGACATGCTGGTGGTGCGTCACGCGGAAAGCGGCGCCGCCGACTTCTTTGCCCGCCATGCGGCGCCCCATGTCAGCGTCCTCAACGCCGGCGACGGCCGCCATGCCCACCCGACCCAGGCGCTGCTGGACATGTTCACCATCCGCCGCCACAAGGCGGACTTCACCGCACTCACCGTGGTAATCGTCGGCGACGTGGCCCACTCCCGGGTGGCCCGTTCCCAGATCCATGCCTTGCGCATTCTGGGCGTGCCGGATATCCGCGTGGTGGCGCCGCGCACCCTGCTGCCGGTCGACATTGAAACCCTGGGGGTGCGGGTCTTTCCGCATCTGGAAACCGCGCTGCGGGATTGCGATGTGGTCATCACCCTGCGCCTGCAGCGCGAGCGCATGCAGGGGACCTTCCTGCCCAGCGAGGGCGAGTATTTCCGTCACTACGGCCTGGATGCGGCGCGCCTGGCCCTGGCCCGCCCCGACGCCCTCGTCATGCATCCCGGCCCCATCAATCGCAACGTGGAAATCGCCTCCGCGGTTGCCGACGGCCCCCAGTCGGTGATCCTGGAACAGGTGACCAACGGCATCGCGGTCCGCATGGCGGTCATGGCCCAGGTGCTCGGACGGGCGCCAGGGCGGGAGAGCGCGGCATGAATCGGCTCACCCTGAGCGGCGGACGGGTCATCGATCCGGCGCGGGATCTGGACGCGACGCTGGATGTGCATCTCAGCGAGGGCCGCGTGCTGGCGGTGGGCGCGGCGCCCGCAGGCTTTTGTCCCGATGAGCGCATCGACGTGCAAGGTCGATGGGTGCTGCCGGGATTGGTTGACCTGTGTGCCCGCCCGCTGCCGGATCTCGCACAGGAAACCCGGGCGGCGGCGGCGGGCGGCATCACCAGCCTGTGCTTACCGCCAGAAATCACCCCCTGCATCGACACCCCGGCGGTGGCCGAGCGCCTGCAGCACCAGGGCCAGCAGGATGCCCGCGCGCGATTGCACCTGGTGGGTGCCCTCACCTGCGCGCTGGCCGGCGAGCAACTGGCGGAACTGGCCGCCCTGCGCGCAGCCGGCTGCGTCGCGGTCAGTCAGGGGCCTTTGGGCCTGACCGACAG
>JBATEM010000208.1:0-3060 GCA_049664005.1 Candidatus Macondimonas sp. | reverse complement strand
CCGATGGCGACGGCCTGCTGCGCGATCGGCAGCACATCCTCCGTGCGCCGGAATACATCGACCATGTCGACCGGATGCGGAATGTCCGCCAGCCGGGCGTAGCACCGTTCGCCCAGAACCGCTTCATAGCGCGGGTTGACCGGCACGATGCGGTAACCCTGTTGTTTCAGGTAGCGGGCGACGCCATGGCTCGGCCGGCTCGCATCGGCCGACAGGCCCACTACCGCGATGGTGTGGCACTCAGTCAGGATGCGGCGTAGATCGGCGTCGGTGCTCGGCATGTGCCGCATGGTAGCAATCCTGTCGCCAGCCTTCAAAACAACAAATCCCATTGCGGGTATCCGACCTCCTGGCCAAGGCCATCAACATCAATCCTCAATTCTTGATTCCCCCCAACGAGGAGCGACCCCACGACGCCCTGGGCGATCTCACGCCCATGGCGTACGAGGCCAATCAGACCAGGAACTCTACTTTCAGGTTATTCGCTTGACGGGGAAGCTTAGGCTATGAGCAGCTGATCAAGATGGGCGAGGTCGCCAAGGAGCCTCTCTATCAGCCCAGCGCGGTTTCTTCCAGACTCAAGGAATTGCTGTCGCCGGCCTTGAAAGCCACGTTACGTGCAGCCGAAAAAGGAATGCGCGTTGCCTGAATTGGGGCGGATGTCCGATGCCATCTTGAGGAGAAAGCAAACCTGGGACTTTGGCAGCGGTTTCATTGGGAAGAGGATGACTCGCCTTGGCCGGCCGGGAGCTGCCGATCAAGAAACAGGGCCAGGCGGGTCATCCGATCCAAGGCATTGACCGATAAAGTGGCCCCGGAAATGCCGTTGATGGTCCGATCGAGCCGCTGATCCTCACCCAGCCCTGCGCCTTCGAATTGACGGGTAAAGGCGGGGGTGCGCACTTCGCCCCCCCGGCTTTCGCGGTACACCAGAATGCTCACTCGCGCGATGCGCCCGTCCCGGATCAGAATGCCGGCGGTGATAGGCTGTTCCTTGCCGATTTCCTCGAGCACGAAAACCGTTTGTTCGCCGGCGCGCCAGTAGGTGAGCCGGGGAGGCGGCGGGCGTCTCAGAATGGACGCCGCACCCTCTCTCACCGGACCGGTGAGCCAGAAGGTCTGGGCAGGGGGCGGGCTGCCGCCGAAGCTGTCGGCAATGAACGCTTCCGGTGCCTGATAGACGCGGGTCGCGCCGCACAGAGCCAGCAACAGCAAGCCAGCAGAGACGATGCGTCCCATCCCCCGGCATAGCGGCGACATCCCGCGGATGCCGTCAGAACTGGTAACCGATGCCCAGATTGAAGCCATCTAAACCGCCGCGTCCATCCGGCCCATTCTGCCATTGATAGTCGGCCTTGAGGACGACTTGGGGAATGGGCCAGAAGTTCACGCCAACGTCGGTCTGATCAAAGGCGCTGTCTCCGGCTCCACCCGCTTGGGTATCCCACTCACTGTAACGGGCAAAAACGCCCCATTGGGGACCGATGCGCCAGGAAGGTTCCACATACCAGCCATATTGCTCATCCCGCCCAACGGCCTCGGCTTCGGCGCTGTCCAGATCCCACCGCGCATAAAGCGCGCGCAGCCCCACCGGGCCACGGCTCAGGACCACGTGCGTTTCCATCAGAACCGCGGGGGTTTCCGGCCCCTCGCCCTGAGTGATGTCGCGCTGATATTGGGAGGACAATCCCCACGAGACACCGGGCACGCCCGCCCAGCGCAGCCGCCCCGTCACGGCTGGATCGCTGGCGTTGGCTTCGGAAACCTTCTGGCGGCCGCTACGGATGTTGAAATTCTCGCTGTTGAGCCCGGAATGCAGCGCCAGATCGTATCCCCAGCCAGTGCCGAAGCTGCCGGAAAGGGCGCCGCCGCCTTCCCACCAGGTGGTGGGAACGATCTCGCGCTCCACCGGATTCCGCTCGACGCCATAGAACGTAGGCGGCTCGTGGGTCTCGTTGAGGATGCCCACCGGTACCAGGAACAGGCCACCCTTCGCCTGGGTGTGATCGTTCAGGTCGAATTCCAGGTAAGCCTGTTCCAGCTCGATCTCGCCGTTTTGATCGTCTCCGGCGATGGCGTGCTCCAGCTCGATCTCGGAGCGCAAGCGGATGCGGTCGGTGAAGTCATATCCCAGGAACACCACGAAGCGGTGAAAATCGATCTCATCCTTGCGGGCACCGGTCTCGTCATTCTCAAGATTGTTGTAGTGCAGCTCGCCATAGCTGCCCAGATGGAGATTTTGCAGGGCCGAAGAAGCAGTCGCCGGCGTCGCCGTGGTTTCGGCCAAGGCATCCAGCCGCCGCTCGGCTTCTTCCAGGCGCTGGCGCAATGCCTCGATTTCTTCCTGGGGGGTGGGCTCCGCCCAAGCCGTCCCTATCCCGCCCAGCGCGAGTCCTCCCAACTGCAGGATCGTTCCGGCGATCTGCCCCTTGATCTTGATCTTATGCGTCATGTAACCCCCTTCGATGCACCCCAAGCGGTCGCTGGAGAGGGACAGTAGCAGAAATTATTCTATATGAGAAGGTTTATCACTAGCATTTATATGCGCAAAGGCGAAAATGGTGCGGCATCCTGGCATGCTGATCTTTCACTGCGCTTGGCGATGTCACTTGCGCGCGATCTTTGCGGTTCGATGAAAATGTCCCCCAAGCCAACCCGTGGCTAGCGGCTCACATGGCGCGCCGCGCCCGCATTCACCCACAGCATTCGTGTCACGGGGAGATAGGTCGGGGAATCCGCGATGACAGGGGCTCAGCGGACAATTCCAGGCGCTCCTCGGCGATCGGAAAACAGGGGACAGGAAAACAGGGGACAGGAAAACAGGGGACAGACCCCGGTTTTCCGTTATGTGAGGAACAGATTACTGGATTCTGGCTCTACAGGCTTGCGCGGCCGGCCGGGCTTCCCAGGCGCAGCCCGCCTTCCCAAAGCCACCGACACCTGCGTCGCGAAGGATTCGTTGCCCAGCGCAAAATTCCCATTCGTCGCCCGCCGGATCTCATCCACCAGCCCCGGCTCCAACGCATCACGGAACAACTCACGATAGGCCGCTTGTCGGCC
>JBATEM010000207.1:0-2886 GCA_049664005.1 Candidatus Macondimonas sp. | reverse complement strand
TCGTTGTCATACCACGAGCAGACCTTCACCAGCCGGCCGTCGATCACCTTGGTCAAGGTCAGATCGGCAGTGGACGAAGCGGGATTGTGGTTGAAGTCCACGGAGACCAGGGGGTCTTCGTTCACGTACAGGATGCCTTTCAGCTCGCCGGCCGCGGCGTCTTTCAGGATCTGGTTGACTTCATCCACCGTGGTGGCCCGACCCGCGGTGAAGGTCAGATCGACCATGGAGACGTTGATGGTGGGCACGCGAATGGCGAACCCGTCCAGCTTGCCATTCAGTTCCGGCAACACCAGACCCACTGCAGCAGCGGCACCGGTCTTGGTGGGGATCATGGAGTGGGTGGCGCTGC
Source organism: Candidatus Macondimonas sp. (assembly GCA_049664005.1). Classification (GTDB taxonomy): domain Bacteria; phylum Pseudomonadota; class Gammaproteobacteria; order UBA5335; family UBA5335; genus Macondimonas. The sequence goes on along the minus strand of JBATEM010000207.1, from coordinate 2,534 downwards.
GGGCACGCCGCAGGTCTTCGTGATAAACGTCGGTCAGCACTTGATCGTTGGTATAGGCATGGATGGTATTCATCAAGCCTTCCAGCAACCCCAGCTTCTCGTGCAGCGGCTTGACCAGCGGTGCCAGGCAGTTGGTGGTGCAACTGGCGTTGCTGATGACCGTGTCGCTGGCCTTGAGCACCTTGTGGTTCACGCCATAGACGATGGTGGCATCGACGTCCTTGCCACCGGGCGCGGAGATGATCACTTTCTTGGCGCCGCCCTTGAGGTGGGCCGAGGCCTTTTCCTTGCTGGTGAAAAAGCCGGTGCACTCCATCACCACGTCCACCCCCAACTCACCCCAGGGCAGCTCGGCCGGGTTGCGGTTCGCCAGCACGCGGATCTTGTCGCCATTGACGATCATGAACTCGCCTTCCACCGCCACGGTACCGGGGAACTTGCCGTGGGTCGTGTCGTAGCGGGTCAGATGGGCATTGGTGTTGGCATCGCCCAGATCGTTGATGGCCACGATCTGAATCTCGCCGGTCCGGCCGGATTCATACAGCGCCCGCAACACGTTGCGGCCGATACGCCCATATCCATTGATTGCCACTTTGATTGCCATGCGCGTCACTCCTGCGGGTTAGGCCCGACCCCAAGGTCCGGGCTCAGAGTAAGTCCTGTACCGTTGCCACCACATTGTCGACCGTAAAGCCGAAATAAGTCATGAGTGTATCCGCAGGGGCCGACTCCCCAAAGCGATCCAGCCCGACCACCCGGCCCTGTAGCCCGACATAGGCCTTCCAGTACAAGGGATGGGCGGCCTCCACTGCGACCCGGCGGGTCACTGCCGCGGGCAATACGTACTCGCGGTAATCGGCGTCCTGCGCCTCGAATGTCTCTGTACAGGGCATGGACACGACGCGCACCGCCACCCCGGATGCGGCCAGCCGCTCGGCGGCGTCCATCGCCAGGCCGATTTCAGAGCCGGTGGCAAGGAGCAACGCATCGGGCGTGCCGGGCGTATCGCGCAGGATGTAGCCACCGCAGCGAATAGCGGCGATCTGCGAGGCGTTGCGCGCCTGGTGCGGACAGCTCTGGCGCGAAAACACCAGCGCCGTGGGGCCCTGCCGGTATTCGATGGCCTGCTGCCAGGCCACCTGGGATTCCACCGCGTCGCAGGGGCGCCAGACCCGCAGATTCGGGATCAGGCGCAAGCTGGCCAGATGCTCGACCGGCTGGTGGGTGGGCCCATCCTCGCCGAGACCGATGGAATCATGGGTGAACACGAAGAGATTGCGCTGACGCATCAGCGCCGCCATGCGCAAGGCATTGCGAGCGTAGTCGGAGAACACCAGAAAGGTGGCGCCAAAGGGAATGAAGCCGCCATGCAGCGCCAAGCCGTTGTTGATCGCCGCCATGCCGAACTCACGCACTCCATAGGACAGCGTGTTGCCCGCCGGCTGCTCGGCGCTGAACGCGACCGAACCGGACCAGTGGGTCAGGTTGGAATGGGTCAGGTCCGCCGATCCGCCAATCAGTTCGGGCAAGCAGGGGCCGAGGCGTTCCAATGCGTTCTGGGAAGCCTGCCGTGTTGCCAGGCTCGCCCCTTGGGCAACAACCTCCGCCAGCGCAGCCTCGCAACGATCCGACCACTCGGCCGGCAGGTCACCAGCCATGCGCCGCTCGAATTCCCGCGCCAGTTCGGGATGGGCGTGCCGGTAGCGCTCGAACAGGGCGCGCCAACGACCGGAAAGCTTGCCCCCGCGCGTGCGCGCATCCCAGCCCGCTGCCACTTCGTCGGGAATCTCGAAGGGCGCATAAGGCCAACCCAGTCGCTCGCGGGCAGCGGCGACTTCGTCCGGACCCAATGGCGCACCATGGACTGATTCGGAGCCTTGTTTGTTGGGCGCGCCGAAACCAATCACCGTCTTGCAACAGATCAGGGTCGGCCGGCGCGTTTCTGCCCGGGCCACCAGGATTGCCTCGCGCACGGCGTCGGCATCGTGGCCGTCCACGTTGCGCACCACCTGCCAGCCATAGGCCTCGAAGCGGGCTGGCGTGTCATCGGTGAACCAGCCTTCCACCCGGCCGTCGATCGAGATGCCGTTATCATCATAAAAGACAATCAGCTTGCCGAGCTGCCAGGTTCCGGCCAGGGAACAGACCTCATTGGAGATGCCTTCCATGAGACAGCCGTCGCCGACGAAGGCGTAGGTGGCGTGATCCACCACGGGGAAATCATCGCGATTGAACTGGGCGGCCAGAATCCGTTCCGCCAGGGCCATGCCCACTGCATTGGCGAGTCCCTGACCCAGAGGCCCCGTGGTGGTTTCCACACCCGGCGTCATGCCGTATTCGGGATGACCCGGCGTCTTGGCATGCATCTGGCGAAACTGGCGCAGATCCTCGCGGGTTAGGTCATAGCCGGACAGATGCAGCAAGGCATAGAGCAGCATGGAGCCGTGGCCGTTGGAGAGCACGAAACGGTCGCGGTCGGGCCACTGTGGATCGGCCGGATCATGACGCAGGAAATCGTTCCAGAGCACCTCGGC
>JBATEM010000206.1:0-1600 GCA_049664005.1 Candidatus Macondimonas sp. | reverse complement strand
GGCCGGTTTCCCGAGGAAGACCCAGGCCGGCCTTATCTGGTGATCGCCGCCACCGACGATGCAGCGATCAATAGGGCTCTCTCCGAGCATTGCCGTAGCCAGGGCATCCCCATCAATGTCGTGGATGAACCGGCGCTCTGCACCTTCATCCTGCCCGCCGTGGTGGATCGCACGCCGGTGCAGATTGCCATCTCCAGCGCCGGCGCCTCGCCCATTCTCGCCCGGCGCATCAAGGCCCAGATCGAGACCCTGCTCCCCGCCCGCACCGGTGCGCTGGCCCGTTTTGCGCAAGGCTGGCGGGAACGGGTGCGCGAGCGGATCACCGATCCGGTCGGTCGCCGGCAATTCTGGGAAAGTGTGCTGGATGGGCCGGTGGCCGAGCGGGTTCTGGACGGGTGCGAAGGCGAGGCCGATACCCTGTTGCAAAACGCCCTGGCGGGCAACCCGCCGCCCCGTGGCGAGGTCTATTTGGTGGGCGCAGGTCCGGGCGACCCGGATCTGCTCACCTTCCGCGCCCTGCGGCTGATGCAACTGGCTGATGTCGTGCTCTACGACCGGCTGGTGACACCGCCGATTCTGGATCTGGTGCGCAAGGAAGCCGAGCGCATCTATGTCGGCAAGGCCCGCAGCCACCATGCCGTGCCCCAGGCGGAAATCAACACCCGCCTCATCACCCTGGCCCAGCAAGGCAAGCGGGTACTGCGGCTCAAGGGGGGCGACCCCTTCATCTTCGGTCGCGGTGGAGAGGAAATCGACCAGTTGGCCGCACACGGCATCCCGTTTCAGGTGGTGCCGGGCATCACGGCGGCTTCGGGCTGCGCCGCCTATGCCGGCATTCCCCTCACCCATCGCGATTACGCCCATAGCTGCGTGTTCGTCACCGGCCATCCGCAACAAACCGCACTGGGCGTCGATTGGGCCACGCTGACCCAGCCCATGCAGACCGTGGTGATTTACATGGGACTGCAAGGCCTGGCGGGCATCTGCGACGCCCTGATGCAGCATGGCCTGCCGGCCCATCACCCCGCCGCGGTCATCCAGCAGGGCAGCACGCCGGCCCAGCGCGTGGTGGTGAGCGATCTGGCGCATTTGGCGGAGGCGGTGAAAGCGGCGGGACTCAAGGCGCCGACGTTGGTGATCGTCGGGGAGGTGGTGCGACTGCGCGAGCGGCTGGGCTGGTTTGGTCTTGAGAACCAGTCGGAGAATGCCTTTACCGCGCCTGGGGGGAATCCCTAGACTTCCCCCGGGCCGGAGTCGGTCCGGGGGATCAGGATGAACCTGCGGATCAATCGTCGCTGCTGGCAAACCCCAACAGCTGCAACAGGCTCAGGAACAGGTTGTAGATCGAGACATACAGGGTCACCGTGGCCATGATGTAGTTGGTCTCGTGCCCATGCACCAGATTGCTGGTCTGATAAAGGATGAGTCCCGACATCAGCAGCACGAACATGGCGGAAACCGCCAGTGACAACGCGGGCAGCTGGAAGAAAATGGCACCCAGTCCCGCGAGGAAGGCCACCAGGATACCCACCATCAGAAAGCCGCCCATGAAGCTGAAATCGCGCCGGGATGTCAGGGCGTAGCCGGACAGGCCCAGGAA
>JBATEM010000205.1:0-3372 GCA_049664005.1 Candidatus Macondimonas sp. | reverse complement strand
GCGCCAAGGCGCGCCGGCATTTCTCCGCCAGCACGGCCACGGCAGCCTCCTCGAATCCGCGCGCCAGATCCGCGCGCAGGCGATCATCCAGAGGCGCCTCGGCCTGCGCCTCGCGCGCCGCATACAGGACTGCCGTTTTCAGGCCGCTGAAGCTGAAATCAAGTCCCGGGCGGTCCAGCATCGGCCGTGGAAAGTGATAGCGATCCGGCGCGCCGGTCTCGGCCAGGGCCGCCAGGGCGGGTCCGCCGGGATAGGGAAGACCCAGCAGCTTGGCCACCTTGTCGAAGGCCTCGCCGGCCGCGTCATCGATGGATTCCCCGAGCAGGCGGTAATTCCCCACGCCTTCCACTGCCACCAACAGGGTATGGCCCCCCGAGACCAGCAGCGCCAGAACCGGAAAATCGGGCGCATGCGGCTCGAGCCATGGCGCCAGCAAATGGCCCTCCATGTGATGCACGCCAATGCAGGGTCGATTCCAGGCCAGCGCCAGGGACTGGGCGAAGGTGGCGCCCACCAGCAACGCGCCCACCAGGCCGGGGCCCGCCGTATAGGCCAGTCCATCGATGGACTCCGGCGCAGCACCGGCCTCATTGAGGACTTCCCGGACCAGCGGCAGCAGCTTGCGGACGTGGTCGCGCGAGGCAAGTTCCGGCACCACCCCCCCATGGGGCGCGTGCAGGGCAACCTGGCTGTGCAAGGCATGGGCAAGCAGGCCCTGCGCGCCGTCATAGACGGCGACAGCGGTTTCGTCACAGGAAGATTCAATGCCGAGCACCCGCATGGTGATCTCAAAATCCGGGGTCATGTTGAGGACGGGTTGGCAATTGTAATTCAAAGCGGATAGAATTTTGCGCCTTACCTGACGGGTACCTGTCGGGTTGGTGACCAAAATTCACGTCCGGTTTGAGTGAGACTGCATGCCAAGCGTTCGCATCAAGGAAAATGAATACTTCGATGCCGCCCTGCGGCGCTTCAAGCGTGCCTGCGAAAAAGCAGGCGTGCTGACGGAAGTCCGTCGTCGCGAGTTCTATGAAAAGCCCACCCAGGAGCGCAAGCGCCGCAAGGCCGCTGCCGTCAAGCGCCACGCCAAGCGCATCCTGCGCGATACGCAGCGCCACACCCGGCTTTATTGAGTCTGGAAGCCGGAGATCGGCGCATGGACCTCAAGCTTCGTTTGCAAAATGACATCAAGACCGCCATGCGCGGTGGCGACAAGCTGGGCCTGATCACCTTGCGCATGCTTTCCGCGGCGATCAAGCAGCGCGAGATCGATGAACGCATCGTGTTGGATGATGCGCAAGTCTTGGCTGTGGTCGAAAAGCTGATCAAGCAGCGTCGCGAAGCCGCGACGCAATATGAGGCCGGCAACCGAGCCGATCTCGCCGCCAAAGAGTTGGCCGAGATTGTGCTGCTCCAGGCCTATCTGCCCGAGCCCTTGTCCGAGGCGGAGCTGGATGCCCTCATTGAGGGCGCGCTGGCGGAAACCGGCGCGGCAAGCATCAAGGACATGGGCCGGATTATGGCAGCCCTGAAACCAGCCATTCAGGGTCGCGCCGATATGGCCATCGTCAGCGCGCGCGTCAAAGGGCGACTGGGAGCCTGAATCTCTCTACATTCCGGCCCCGGGCCCATGGCGCGGGAAGGCGGTCATGAGCGGATCGATTCCTCAGGATTTCATTGATGAGGTCGTTGCGCGAACTGATCTCGTCGCGCTCATTGACCGCCGCGTGCCGCTCAAAAAAGCGGGCAAGGATCACACAGCCCGTTGCCCGTTTCACGACGAAAAATCCCCTTCCTTCACCGTCAGCGCGGACAAGCAGTTCTATCACTGTTTCGGCTGTGGCGCCCACGGCAACGCCATCGGTTTTCTGATGGCGTTCGAGCGCCTGGAGTTTCGCGATGCCGTGGCGGAACTGGCGGGCCAAGTGGGACTGGAGCTGCCGGCCGGCGGAGAAGGCCCCGTTCCGCGCCACAAGGAACTGTTGGACGTGCTGGAAGCAGCGGCCCGCTTCTACCGGCAGCAGTTGGGCGAACACCCCAAGGCCATCGACTACCTCAAGCAGCGCGGTTTGGGCAGCGCGATCGCCGCCGCCTTCGGTCTGGGCTACGCACCGGCAGGCTGGGATAGCCTGCTGCAACACCTCGGCCGCGCGCCGGAACACCGGCCGCTGTTGCTGGAAACCGGGCTGGTCGTTGCGCGCGAGGGCAACGGCAATGGCCTGTATGACCGATTCCGGGATCGCATCATCTTCCCGATTCGCGACAGCCGCGGACGGGTCATTGGCTTTGGCGGCCGCATCCTGGATCAGGGACAGCCGAAATACCTCAATTCGCCCGAGACCCCACTGTTCCACAAGGGACGGGAGCTGTACGGCCTCTATGAGGCGCGCCAGGCACAGCGCGAGCTGCCCTGGATCCTGGTGGTGGAGGGGTACATGGACGTGCTGATGCTGGCGGAGCACGGGATTACCAACGCCGTGGCCACACTGGGAACGGCCACCACGCCGGATCATTTACGCCGACTGTTCCGCCACACGGCCCGTGTCGTGTTCTGTTTCGACGGGGATCGCGCGGGCCGCGATGCTGCCGCACGGGCCCTGCAAACCAGCCTGCCCGAGATGCACGACGGGCGGGAGGTGGCCTTTCTGTTTCTGCCGGAGGGTGAGGATCCGGATTCGTTGGTGCGCCGAGAAGGCCGGGACGCTTTTTTAACGCGCGTCGGGCAGGCGCAGCCCTTGTCCGATTTTTTGCTTCAGCGTTTGCGGGATCAGGTCGATCTTCATACGTTGGAAGGACGCGCGCGATTGCTGGAGCGCGCCCGGCCCGCCCTGAGGGCCATTCCCCAGGGGGCGTTTCGGGCGCTGCTGGAACAGACCCTGGCGCGGCTGGCTGGCATGGAACATGCCGACTTAATGCGGATGGAGGGGGGTAAGGCGCCGTCATCACCGCCTCGGCCAACTGTCGTTCACCCGACGCCAGTGCAGCGACTGATGGGGCTGATTCTTGCACATCCGGCCGCTGCGCAGTGGATCGATCCCTCGCTTTTGCCGCTCCTGAAGGCCGGAGATACCGAGGCACAGTGGTTGCTCGCCCTCATTGAACTTGCCAGGGCAAGCCCCCATCTAAGCGGTGGAGGGCTCTTGGAAGGATTCCGGGAACACCCGGCGGAGCCATTATTCGGTCAATTGCTCATTTGGCAACCGGAGCGCGCTGAAGAGGGCATGGCCCGGGAATGCCGGGACATCTGTCGGCATCTCCTGCAACAACAGGCCCGCGGACAGATTGACACACTGCTGGAAAAGGCAGCCGTCCAAGGACTGGATGCAGCGGAAAAAGAGCAGCTTCGATTGCTGCTGTCGCGCCGGGGAGGCT
>JBATEM010000204.1:0-2818 GCA_049664005.1 Candidatus Macondimonas sp. | reverse complement strand
GTGCCGGGCAAAGGCCTTTTCCGATCGAGGTGGTACCCGCTCCCATGCCAGCCGATCGACCAGCGGCGGTGGAGGACTTTTCGCATCATCATGAGGACGAGTCGCTCCATGCGGGTCTCCCCGACCGCGAGCGGCTGATCCATGCCCTGGAGCAGTCCGGCTGGGTCCAGGCCAAGGCCGCCCGGTTGCTGGATCTCACGCCTCGCCAGATTGGCTACGCCATCCGCAAGCACGGCATCGAGGTCAAGCGCTTCTGAGCCTTTGGCTTTTTCATCCACGGTGGTGACGTCGCACTGGTCTCTCTCTGGATAGTCCGCAGCGGCGCTTCTGGAACCGCGCCGCTCTCATCTTCGCCCCCCGCTGACCCCATGTCGCATACCGGACATTCGTCCGTTCCGCTGCCTTGGCGATGTCGTGTGCGCGACATCAAATCGCGAATCCCTCATTAAATATTAAATAATTCAATATATTGCGTTATGGCATGGCTGTTGCTGGGGTCCTTGTGCCAGCGTTGGGCACACCCTGTGTCCAGCGTGTAAGAACACCTTCCGGAGGGCGTCATGCAAGAACGGATTGCGATTAACGACAAGCTTCAACAGATCAACGTTGCGGTGGCTGGTTCGGCCAGCGAGATCGCCGCGAAAATTGCCGAGGACCACAATGGTTGCGGAACAACCGGCAGCTCGGGCAAATCGAGCTGCGGTACCGGCGCCGGGGCGGGCGATCTGACCCCGGAAATCTGGGAGAAGGTGAAGAACCATCCCTGTTACAGCGAGGAGGCTCATCACCACTACGCGCGCATGCACGTGGCGGTGGCGCCGGCCTGCAACATCCAGTGCAACTACTGCAACCGCAAGTACGACTGCGCCAACGAGTCGCGGCCGGGTGTGGTCAGCGAGAAGCTGACGCCCGAGCAGGCGGCCAAGAAGGTGATTGCGGTCGCATCCACCATCCCGCAGATGACTGTGCTGGGCATCGCCGGTCCCGGCGATCCACTCGCCAACCCCGAAAAGACCTTCAAGACCTTCGAGCTGATCTCGAAAACCGCGCCGGACATCAAGCTCTGTCTGTCCACCAATGGCTTGGCCCTGCCGGATCATGTGGATACCATCGCCGGCTTCAATGTGGACCACGTCACCATCACCATCAACATGGTGGATCCCGAGGTGGGCGCCCAGATCTATCCCTGGATCTACTACCAGAACAAACGCTACAAGGGCATCGACGCGGCCCGCATCCTGACCGAACGCCAGCTCCAGGGTCTGGAGATGCTGACCGAGCGGGGCATCCTGTGCAAGGTCAACTCGGTGATGATCCCGGGCATCAATGACCAGCATCTGGTGGAGGTCAACCGCGCGGTCAAGTCCCGTGGCGCCTTCCTGCACAACATCATGCCGCTGATCTCCTCTCCCGAGCACGGCACCGTGTTTGGCCTGAATGGCCAGCGCGGCCCCACCGCCCAGGAATTGAAAGCCCTGCAGGATTCCTGCTCCGGCGAGATGAACATGATGCGCCATTGCCGGCAGTGCCGCGCCGACGCGGTGGGCCTGCTGGGTGAGGATCGCTCGGCGGAGTTCACCACTGACAAGATCATGGCCATGGAGGTCAACTACGACGGGGAAACCCGCAAGGCCTACCAGGTCGAGGTCGAGCGCAAGCGCCAGGAGCAAGTCACCGCCAAGCGCGAGGAACTGGCGCAACTGGCCGGCAAGCTCAGCGACATCAAGGTGCTCATCGCCGTGGCCACCAAGGGCGGCGGCAAGATCAACGAGCACTTCGGTCATGTCAGCGAGTTCCAGATCTACGAGGCCAGCGTGGAAGGCGCCAAGTTCGTCGGCCATCGCCGGGTGGACCTGTATTGCCAGGGGGGCTTCGGTGAAGAAGACGCCCTGACCACCACCATCCGTGCCATCAACGACTGCGTCGCCGTGTTCGCCTCCAAGATCGGAGGCTGCCCGAAGGACACGCTGAAGCAGGCCGGCATTGAACCCGTGGACAGCTACGCCCACGAGTTCATCGAGCGCTCGGTCATCGCTTACTACAAGGCCTATCTGGATCAGGTCGAAAGTGGCGAGATCGTGCACCAAGCCAAGGGGGATGCCGAGATCCGCCAGGGAGCGTACGTGGCCGCCTGATCAGGGGTGGGTCGTTCGTGGTGGGGGGCGGAACGGAGTGGACACTCCTCGGGACTCTGTCCGTTCCCCATCTTTTCAGCACGCCAGGAGAAAACCATGTCATTCAAGATTGTCGCTTCCCAGTGCACGGGCTGCTCGGCCTGTGAACCCGTCTGCCCCAACGTCGCCATCTACGAAAAGGACGGCGTCTTCATCATCAACCCAAAGAAATGCACCGAATGCATCGGTTACTTCGATGAAGCCCAGTGCATGGCCGTGTGCCCAGTGGACAACACCTGCATCATCGACCCCGCCCAACCGCGCTACCAACCGCGCGCCTGAAGGAGATTCGGATCATGGAATTAAGCATTCTGCCGGCAGCGCAAAAATTCATCCAACGCATGGTGCGCTTCGGTGGCGGCGACACCTATGGCTTCCGTCTGGTGGTTACCCCTGGCGGCTGCTCTGGATTGAACAGCGAGTTCAGCGTGGAGCCCATGCCGCAGGCGGGGGATGTCGTCTTTGAACAGGCGGGACTGCGTCTGTTCCTGCCGGCGGAAAGCGCCGAGATGCTGGATGGGGCCACGATGGATTTCACCGACACCGCCACCACCAGCGGCCTGGTGTTCCAGACCCGGGGCAAGGGTGCCTGCGCCTGCAGCAGCGCCAGCGCGCCCGCACCGGGCATGGGTACGGTGCCCGTC
>JBATEM010000203.1:0-2597 GCA_049664005.1 Candidatus Macondimonas sp. | reverse complement strand
GACCTTCCCTGATCCGTCGTGGTGTCCGTTGTGTGGGATCGATACTGGACGGCTTGCGGCGCTGGTTGTCCCGGCTGATGTTCGTGGTTTTTCTGCTGGTTGTGGTGGCGTTCCTGCGTACTGACCTCGCCGTGCAGGTGCCGACGGACGCCGCGCTGGTGCTCAGTTTGCAGGGGGCGCTGGTCGAGCAGTCCGAGGTGGATCCCCTCCAGAAGCTGGTGGACGAAGCCGTTGGCGCACCTGTCCGGGAAACCCAGGTGCGGGATGTGCTTCGCGCGCTGGAAGTCGCCGCGACGGATCACCGGATCAAGGCGGCCGTGCTGGATTTCAGCCACTTCGAGGGAGGGGATCTATCCAAGCTGGTCCAGATCGGCGCGGCGGTGGAACAGTTCAAGGCTGCGGGAAAGCCCGTGCTGGCTTATGCGGATCAATACAGCCAATCCGCCTATTTTCTTGCCGCCCAGGCCAGCGAAGTCCATCTGCACCCCATGGGTCAGGTCAGCATTGAGGGCTTTTCCACTTATCCCGCCTATTTTCGAGATCTGGTCGAGAAGATCGGCCTAGAAATCAACGTGTTCCGTGTCGGCGAATTCAAGTCGGCAGTGGAACCCTTCATTCGTAACGACATGTCGGAGGCCTCTCGCAAAGCCAATCAGGCCTGGCTGGGCAATCTGTGGACCGTCTACAAGACCGGAGTCGCCAGCGCTCGCTCACGGGATCCTGAAGACATCCAGCACTATGCGGACCGACTGGGCGACCTGATGGTACAGACTGCAGGAGACGGCGCCCAACTGGCCCTGCAGGAGGGTCTGGTCGATGCGCTGAGCCATCGTGATGAATTCATCGATCGCGTGCGCGAGGAAACCAGCACCGATGAAGACGGTGGATTCAAGCGTATCGATCAGAACGCCTATTTGTTGGTGGTGGGCCGGGAGGCGCCAGTCGAAGCCGGCAAGCCCACGGTGGGGATTCTGGTTGCGGCCGGCACGATAGTCGACGGCGATCCCGCGCCGGGATCCGTGAGTGGAGATACCTTTGCCGAGCAGGTTCGCCAAGCCCGCCTGGACGATGCCATCAAGGCCCTGGTGGTGCGTGTTGACAGTCCTGGGGGCAGCGCCTTTGCCTCGGAGGTGATCCGGCGCGAACTTGAGTTGACGCGCGAAGCCGGCAAGCCCGTGGTGGTGTCCATGGGCAGCGTGGCGGCATCGGGCGGCTACTGGATTGCTACGGCATCCGACCGAATCCTGGCGTCTCCCGCGACGCTCACTGGATCAATTGGTGTCTTCGGCATCATTCCTACCTTTCAGGACACGTTAGCCAAACTGGGCGTCCATGTGGATGGCGTGGGAACCACGTCATTGGCTGGCGCCCTGCGGTCAGATCGCAAGCTGAGCCCGGAAGTGGGTCGATCAATTCAGGCCATGGTGGAAAAAACTTACCGTGACTTCCTGTTGCGGGTGGCCGATGCGCGGGATCTGCCAGTGGAGACGGTGGCCAAGCTGGCCGAGGGGCGGGTCTGGAGTGGGTCCGATGCCCTGGATCTGAAGCTGGTGGATGCTTACGGCGAAGTGCCCGAGGCGGTCAAGGCTGCCGCGCAATTGGCCAGCCTGGGCGATGCCTACCAGGCGCGCTATCTCACGCCAGATCTCAACCTGAGACAGTACCTCATGGCGCGGATGCAGGGAAACGCAAGCCTGACACGGAGCCTGCGCATGCTGCTCCCGCCAGAGCTTGCCCGGGTTTTACAGGCTTGGCTGGCGGCCTCCGATCAACTTGCCTGGAGCGCGCAGGGCGGCATTTATGCCTTGTGTCTGTGTGGCAAAACGGGCTGATGGCTTCCCAACTCAGATGCTGAGGCGCAGGGTTCCCCGGGAACCCAGCCCCAAGGCCGCTTCCTTGACTGCTTCCGCCACTTTGGCGTGAACTGCCAAGTCAAGCACATAGGGGACCAAGGCATCGGTTGGCGTCAGTTCCGCCAGCGCATTGGCCGCAGCGAACAGCATCTCATCGGTGAATTGGGTGGCGCGGGCCTCCAAGGCACCCCGGAACAGGCCAGGGAAACCCAGGGCATTGTTCACGCTACCGCCGTCGGCCGCGAAGATGGCGCCCTGCTGCAGTGCTCGCCGCGGGGCAATTTCCGGCTCCGGATTGGACAGGGCGAGAATGATCTGGCCCGGCCGCACTTTCTCGGGTTTGATGAGGCCGGGGACGCCGGTGGTCGCGATCACGATATCGGCTTCCGCCATCAAGGCATCCAGGCTGCGTCCTTCGCCGCCGAAGCGCTCCAGGCGCTCGATCGCGTGCGGATGAATGTCCGCTCCCAGCACCCGTTTGACGCCATAGCTGCGCAGCAGGCGGGCAATGCCAATTCCGGCGGCGCCCAGGCCAATCTGCCCCACCACACTGTCGCGCAGGTCCACATCCACGCGTGCGGTGGCATTGATGAGGGCGGCGAGCGTTACCACGGCCGTGCCATGCTGGTCATCGTGCATCACCGGCCGATCCAGGCGTGCTTTCAGCCCTTCCTCCACTTCGAAGCACAGCGGCGCGGCGATGTCCTCGAGCTGTATCGCCCCGAAAGAGGGCGCAATCGCGCA
>JBATEM010000202.1:0-5642 GCA_049664005.1 Candidatus Macondimonas sp. | reverse complement strand
GGGACCGGATCTGAACCGGGATACGGTGAGCAATGTGATGCGGGCCGGGTTCGATGTGTTCGAGGTGCGGCCGGTTTTCCTGGACATCGTCAAGACGATTCGTGCCCGCAAGCCCCTCTGAACCCCGCGGTTTCCTGACTCCTGGCGGCGTGCAGGAACTGCAGCCGGGCGGCTTTTCAGGCGCCGATCACCCGACCCGTGACCTCCAGGTGTTGACCGATCTCACCTGGCAGGACGCAACCGGCGGGCGCCATGCTGATCAGACCATTTTCGAGGCCGAGTTGGCCATGATCCGGGGCGCGCGCCGGCTGATCGTGGCCGATCAGTTTCTCTACAATCCCTGGCGCGGGGCAGCGGCGGGGGATTTCCAGCCGCTGTGCGCCGGTTTCACCGACGCCCTCGTGGCCCAGCGCCGCCGCTATCCCGCCCTGCGCGCGGTGCTGATCACCGATCCCGTCAATACCGCCTATGGGGCTGAATGGCCACCTCATCTCCAGCAGCTTCAGGACGCGGGCGTGGAGGTGGTGCTTACCCCCCTGAAGCGACTGGCCGACAGCAACCCCGTCTGGTCCTGGTTGTGGCGGACGTTGCTGCGGCATCTTGCCCTGGATGGGCTGGGTCGTTTCCCCCATCCCTTCAAGCCGGGCCAGGTGCGGCTTGCGACCTATCTGCGACTGCTGCATTTCAAGGCCAACCACCGCAAGACATTGATTTCTGATGAGGGTGATCACTGGATGGGACTGGTGTCGTCCAGCAATCCCCATGATGCGAGCTGTTGGCATCACAATCTGGCGCTGCGGTTCAAGGGCGCGGCCGTCGGGGATCTGCTGGCCAGCGAGAATGCGGTGCTGGCCCTGGCGGGCCGGATGCCGATCGTGTTTCCCGTCTTGTCGGCCGAGACGGCGCCGCGCGCACCGGCGGAGGCCAGTCTGCGTCTCGCCGTGCTGACAGAGACCGCCATTCGGGAACGGTTGTTGGTCGAGTTGATGAGGACCGGGCGGGGTGACCGGGTGGTGGTGGCCGTGTTTTATCTGGCTCACCGGGGGGTGATCCGCGCCTTGATCGGCGCCCATCGGCGCGGGGCTGGCGTTCGCGTCTTGCTGGACGCCAATCACGATGCCTTCGGGCGGCGCAAGGATGGCGTTCCCAATCGGCCGGTGGCCTGGGAACTGCACCGCGCGGGAATCGCCGTGCGCTGGGTCAATACCCAGGGGGAGCAGGCCCATGGCAAGTTCGTGCTGATCCAGCACACCGATGGCTCGGCTAGTCTGGTCAGCGGATCGGCCAATTTCACCCGCCGCAATCTGGACGGCTTCAATCTGGAAACCGACGTGGTTGTGAGCGGACCAGCGGATCATCCGGCTTTTCGGCAGGTGCAGGCTTACTTCGAGCGCCAGTGGGGGAACGAAGGGGGTATCGCCTTCAGCCTGCCCTATGCCGCCTTTGCCGAGCCGCGTCCGTTCAAGTATCTGCGCTACCGGCTCATGGAGGCGAGCGGCTGGAGCACGTTCTGAGGCGGCACATCCGCTTGTCGATATAATCGCGTTTTCGTTCTTTTGGAGAGCCTGCCGTGGCCCTGGACCCCCAAGCCGCCATGAATGTCGCCCGGGTATTGACCGAGGCGCTGCCCTATATCCGCCGGTTCGCCGGCAAGACGGTGGTGATCAAGTACGGCGGCAACGCCATGGTCGATGAGACCCTCAAGAACGGGTTTGCCCGCGATATCGTGCTGATGAAACTGGTGGGGATCAATCCGGTCGTGGTTCATGGCGGCGGCCCCCAGATCGGTCAACTGCTGGCCCGCATCGGCAAGGAATCCCGCTTCGTCGAAGGCATGCGGGTGACCGATGCCGAGACCATGGACGTGGTGGAAATGGTCCTGGGGGGGCTGGTCAACCAGCAGATCGTCGATCTCATCAACCGCAACGGCGGTCGCGCCGTGGGGCTGTCGGGCAAGGATGGCGGGCTGATCCATGCCCGCCGCATGACCTTGCATCGCGGCGAAGCCGGCGAAATGGACATCGGTCAGGTGGGCGAGGTCGAACGGATCGATCCTGGCATCGTGAACCTGCTCGATCAGGCCGATTTCATTCCAGTCATCGCGCCCATCGGGGTGGGCGAGGATGGCTGCTCCTACAACATCAATGCGGATCTGGTGGCCGGCAAGGTGGCCGAGGTAATTGGCGCCGAAAAACTGATGCTGCTCACCAATACGGCTGGGGTGTTGGATCGTGACGGCCAACTGCTGACCGGTTTGAGTCCCGCGCAGGTGGATGCACTCATCGCCGATGGCACCATTTATGGCGGCATGTTGCCCAAGATCGCCTGCGCCCTGTCGGCGGTGCAGAACGGCGTCGGGGCCTCCCACATCGTCGATGGCCGGGTGGAGCATGCGGTGTTGCTGGAACTGTTCACGGACGAGGGGGTGGGGACGCTGATTCGTCCTTGAGGTCGCCGGGCGGCGTAGACGGCGCCGTGTTCAGGGCGCGATAGGCCTCCAGATCCGCCTCGTAGGCCGCGCGGGTTTGCTCAAGATCCTGCTGGCGCTGGGCGATGGCCCGTTCGTGGGCTTCCAGATCCCCTGCACTTTGCTGGATTTGTTTGCGCAGATTGGGGGGGATCGCTTTTCCCCCTTCCAGAAAGGCGGCCTCGCGTGCCTTGAGCCCGGCGAGTTGGCTCACCAGCCCGGCGCGCTGTTCCTGGAGGAATGCCAGGTTGGCTTGCAGATCATCGAGGTGCTGATCGCGAATGGCCTGGATCTCGGCTGCGGAGCCATACAGTTGGCGCAGGCGAGCAGCTTGCTGCTCGTGGGCCTGCTGGGCAGCCCGGTCCTGGGGGGTGGGGGCGGGCTGCGGGGCAACGTCTTGGATCCGGATTCCCTTGGGGTTCAAGGTGGTATAACGGGTCTGCCCAGGGGGCAGGCGGTCGCTGACCTGAATCCGTCCCTGTTCGTCCACCCAGCGATACAGTTCGGCCGCATCCACCGCAAATGCCCCTGCCAGACACAACACGCCCCACAGCCAGATTCTTTTTGCCATCCTCGCCCCTCCGAATACCCCAAAGCGTAGGATCGACCGGAAAAAACCGAGCTTGAATCCGGTCAAGGCAGTGGTCAATTCCCGATGGGGTCGCCATAGCGGTCCCGATAGGCCGCGACAGCCGTCTTGAGTGCAGCGTTTCCCTGATGCGCGAGGTGACCTTCAATGTCGCCCAGTGTGGCGATGCTGATAACGTCCAGGCCCAGGGTTTCCCGAGCTTCACGCACGGCGGAACGTTCCCCTTGGCCTTTTTCCTGGCGATCCAGGCAGATCAGGACGGCGACGGGCGTCGCTCCCGCCGCGCGAATCAGCGTGACCGACTCCCGCACGGCGGTGCCTGCCGTGATGACATCGTCCACGATCACCACCCGGCCGGCGAGCGGTGCGCCGACAAGGCTTCCGCCTTCCCCGTGATCCTTGGCCTCCTTGCGATTGAATGCCCAGGGCACATCGCGATGATGGTCCCGGGCCAGGGCAATGGCGGTCGCCGTCACCAGGGGGATGCCTTTGTAGGCAGGCCCGAACAGCATGTCGAAACCGATACCGGCCTGGGTCAGGGCGCTTGCGTAGAAGCCGCCCAGGGCCGAGAGCGCCGCGCCGGTCTGGAATTGGCCGGCATTGAAGAAATAGGGGCTGATGCGCCCGGATTTAAGCGTGAACTCACCGAAGCGCAGCGCGCCGTGGTCGATGGCGAAACGCACGAAATTCTGCTGGTTCTGGGGCATGGATGGACTCGTCTGGCTGGGTCAATGAGCGGGATGCCATGATACAGGGGCATTTCAGCGCTTGCGCGGCTGGCCGCAGGTGATGGAGCCGCTCTTCTGATCATCACGCCATATTTTCCAGATATAAATTCTAAATAATTATATTTATCTAATTTTTAATTTCTTTATGGAATACGTTTTTCGACTTAGACTGCGCTGGAACCATGGCGCAGGATCCATCCGATGCAATCCATCCTTGACCAACAAATCAATGCGCTTCGGGCCCAGGTTCTGATCGTGCCCGGCAAGGGCAATAGCGAATCGGCACACTGGCAAAGCCTGCTGGAAGCCCGTCTGCCGGATGCCCGGCGGGTGGAACAGGCCAACTGGCAGCAGCCTTCCCTTCTGCCCTGGGCGGAACGGATAGCGATGGCCGCCCGGGAACACGACGGCCCCGTGCTGGTGGTGGCCCACAGCTTCGGTTGCCTGGCCACCGTGCAGGCCGTGACCGTCCTGGGCGCGCCGATCGCAGCCACGCTGCTGGTGGCGCCGGCCGATCCGGATCGCTTCGGCATCGATCCGACCTGGCTGCAATCCGCGCTGCCCGGCATCCACCGGATGGTCATCAGCAACAATGATCCCTGGCTGAGCCCGGCGCGCGCAAATGCGCTGGCACGGGTCTGGAAGATACCGCCCCTGAGCCTGGGCAATGCCGGCCATATCAACGTGGCAGCGGGATTTGGCGCATGGCCACAGGGGGATGTTCTGCTCGCCAAGCTCCTGGCGCGCCTCAACGATCGATTCGCTTCCGGTGTATCGCTGCTGCCTGCTGACCCACAATCTGCCAATACCCCCTCACCCAGCCGATTTGCCCGGCAAGGGATCGCCTTATGAAATTCAAGACCGATCCAACCGCCGAATCAACGCTCAGCCTCGACATCCCGCGTGGGACGCCAACGGAGCGGACCGCTCCTGCGCAGGTGTTGACCTTGAGCAAGTTGACTCAGCAAGCTCATTCCATCCGCGCCAGTGCGCTGGTTTTCGCCGACCCCCGTTCCCAGGAACTGCTTGATTATCTGGAGCGCATCAGCCCCAGCGATGCCAACGTCCTGATTCAGGGTGAGACCGGCACGGGCAAGGAACTGGTGGCGCGCCACGTCCATGAGCTGAGCGGCTTGCAGAAGGCGCCCTTCGTGGCCATCAATTGCGCGGCGCTCAACGACAACCTGCTCGATGCCGAGCTATTTGGTTATCGCAAAGGCGCCTTCACCGGCGCCGACAGTGATCGGGCCGGCTGGTTTGAAACGGCGCAGGGCGGAACACTGTTTCTCGATGAAATCGGTGATTTGCCGCTGAGTGCCCAGGTCAAGCTGTTGCGCGTGCTCCAGCAGCGCGAAGTGGTGCGGGTGGGTGCGCGCACGCCAGTGCCCGTGAATTTCCGCCTGATCGCCGCGACCAACGTCAACCTGGAAGCCGCGGTGGAAGCCGGCCATTTCCGCGCTGATCTGTATTATCGGCTCAGCGTGGCTGAAGTCCGGCTGCCACCGCTGCGTGAGCGGCCCGGCGACATTGGGCCATTGGTCAGCCATTTCCTGGGCATCTATGGCCAACGGCTCGGATATCGGGATGCGAACATTCAACCGCAGGCGCTGGATTTGCTGAAGCATTACAGTTGGCCGGGCAATATCCGGGAGCTGGAAAACGTCATTCATCACACCCTGCTGGTTTGCCCCGGTACCGAGATTCGCGTCGAGGACATTCACCTGCCCGACCGGCCGCAGCGACCCGGCGAATCGGTGATCACGCCAGAGGCGCGACTGCAGCAGGTCTTTCGGGAATTAATGGCCCACTCGACTGCGGATTTGCATGCGGTCAGCGAGCGGATCCTGATCGAAACGGC
>JBATEM010000201.1:0-12362 GCA_049664005.1 Candidatus Macondimonas sp. | reverse complement strand
CCTGAAACTGCAATGGGCTTTCCGTTTCCCGCTCCTCACCAACAAGGCGCGCTCCCAGCCGGCAGTAACGGCCGACACGATCTATGTGGGCAGCCAGCGCGGCTGGATCTATGCTCTGGGTCGGCAGTCGGGCTGCGTGCGTTGGAAATCGTTTGTGGGCGCTGAGGTGCGCACCGCCATGACCTTGGGGGAGGCGCGTCCGGGCGGGGATCGCCGGCTGTTCTTCGGCGATTTCTTCGGCCATGCCCAAGCACTGGATGCCGCCACCGGCAAGCGGATCTGGAAGGTGCCGGTAGATACCCATCGCGCCGCCACGGTGACCGGGACGCCAGTGCTCCATGAGGGTCGCCTGTATGTGCCGGTTTCCTCTTATGAGGTGGCGCTGCCGGCTTTGCCGTTCTACCGCTGCTGCACCTTTCGCGGCTCGGTGCTGGCGCTGGATGCGGCCAGCGGAGAGCGCCTGTGGCAGACCTATACCACCGAGGTTCCCCAGCCCCGGGACCGCAATGCCTTGTTTATACGCAGCTGGGGACCTTCCGGCGCGCCCATCTGGAGCGCGCCGACGATCGATGCCGCGCGCGGCCGACTCTATGTGGGCACGGGTGAGAACTACAGCCAGCCGACCAATGCCTGGAGCGACGCGATTCTTGCGCTGGATCTCGCCGATGGCCGGATGGTGTGGTCTCGCCAGCTCACGCCAAACGATGCCTGGAACATGAGTTGCGTCCTGCCGGGTGGCATCAATTGCCCGAAAAATGCTGGCAAGGATCTGGATTTCGGTGCCTCGCCGGTGCTGGTGGCCGGTACGGATGGCAGGGAAGTGCTGGTGGCTGGACAGAAATCCGGCATGGTGTATGGTCTGGACCCGGATCATGAGGGTGCGCTGCGTTGGCAGCGTCGGCTTGGCCGTGGCGGTGCCTTGGGCGGTGTGCATTGGGGCATGGCTGCGCGCGGCGGTGTCGTCTTCGTGCCGATCTCCGATTATCTGAAGCCCATCCCCGGACTGAAAACACCGCAGCCTGAAGATCCCAGTCTGCCCAAGATGCCGGGGCTCTATGCACTGGATGCGGCCTCCGGAGCGCTGCTGTGGAGCACACCGGCTCAGGCGCCCTGCGCTGATCCAGAACAATGCTACCCCGGCCTGTCTGCTGCCATCACCGCTTTGCCTGGTGCAATCTTTGCCGCAACTTTGGATGGCCGGCTGCAGGCTTATGATCCGGCAAGCGGGCGATTGCAGTGGGAAACATCGACCGCTCAAGCGTTTCGTGCGGTAGACGGCCGGATGGCGAAGGGTGGTGCCGTCGATAGTGGCGGGCCGATCGTGGCAGGGCGGCAGGTCATCGTGAACTCCGGTTATGGGCTGTTCAGCCAAGCGCCAGGTAATGTGCTGCTGGTCTATACGCCGGCCGAGCCCTGATGGCCGCCGCCCGTCATCCAGGCATAACGAGCCGCATGGAGGCATGGCGATGAAGATTCTGATTCTGATGGGGGTGTTCGGTGTGGGTTTTCACGGCCTGCGCACCTGGCTGCTGGGCCGGCCCTTGCCCCCTGTCAATCACGAGCATTTTGGAGGCACGATCTACCAGGTCGGCGAGTCGGTGGTGGCATATCGGCCGGCGCAAGGCGCGGCGCGTCAGAGTGTGATCGCCATCCACGGCTTCCTGGAAGATTTCCGTTATTTCACGGCGCTGTATCAGGACCCGTCACTGGAATTGATCCTGGTCAACAACAGCGGCTATCACTGCCCCGATCGTGAACAACTGCCCCAGCCCGCTCCGTGGGGAAACGTCGCCAATCCCCATGGCATTGGCACCATTGAACACGATGCGTTTGTTTTCAATCTGGCGCTGCAACATCTGGTGACCGGTTCCAGGGTGCGCGCCCATGGTCATTCGCGCGGCGGCGCGGTGATCCTGGAGGCGGCGCGGCAGGCGCCCGAGCGCTTCCGCGAGGTGGAGGTCATCCTGGAAGCGCCGGTATTGCCCGGCGGCAAGGGCCATCCTGCCTTGGAACTGGCCTTTTCTGCTCCCGGGCGTTACCTGTTGCCGATCAATTTCTCGCTGCTCCGGCATGTCGACACAGTGCGTTTTGGCGGCTTCATGTTTACCCCCTTGACCTCGCGCAAGGCCGAGCTGGTGCGGGGATTGTATTTCTCCCCCAAAACCTTCGATATCGTGCTCAAGAATCTGAAATCCATGCAGAACTGGATAGCAACGCGCGATGCCAGCCTGTTCGGGAACATTCCGCATGGCACGATTCTGATCGGCGCACGCGATCTGGTGCTGGATCGCGCCGCCATGCTGCGCAGCGCCCAGACCGCTCCTCCCAGCTGGCGGGTCATTGAGACCCCCGGTACCAGCCATTTCGTCTCGTTGGATCAGCCGAACACGGTGCCTGAATTTATGGCCCCGGCCAGTCCTGCCGCGTAAGGCGGTTGCGAATTCTCAGGCTGCACGTGATTGCTTCGATCAACGCGCGGTATTGCAGGCCAAGGCCTCCTGCCGTCGCGTGACTTGGAAGCCTGTCACCTCGGCGGCTTCAAGTCCTTGGGTGGGGCGCCATCCCTTCACGCTTCATGATTCGACCTGCGCTGAGCAAGCGCAATTACGGGAGCGACCGCTGCGATACTTGCCAAGCAGGACAGCAAGGCGGCCGGATCCAAGCCGAGGATGAGCCATGCTGAACTGGATCGGGCTTGAGGCGGGGAGGGCGCTTCTGCTGGCTACGATTGGCCTTTTTTGGTTAAATGATTGATTTTATTTACTCAGGCGATGGGCAGGAACTGGATAGGCTGGTTGGAAACATTTGACCTGGGTCAATCGTGCTTCTTGTACGGTAGATTAAACTGAAAACTGTTTGATTTGAATGGGGCTATTGGCGTGACTTATGGCCGGCGCTGCCCGCTTTGGCGGTTTTTTGCTTGAACGGCTGTTCAGGGATTGTGCGGGCCTGCCGATTCAATTACATTTGTGCGCCTGAATCTCGCGTGATGGTATCCAGAGGCATGAATGCCCTACGACGCGAAGATAATTAACAAATACAATAAATTTCCCGCATATGGTCGCTATTTGCTCATGCTGATTCAGGCGCCGGCTTTTACCAGGCAGGCAGAGCGGAGAAGCTACCGGGAAACATATTCGACGGAAGGACTGACCGAGCAGCGCAGGATGGTTCGGTGTCCGGAGTTTTTTCAGCAACAGGGAGTTCAATGTCATGAATACGGTTAGTGGTGCATATGGCAAGGGCGGAGCCCAGGACACAACATCCCGTCCGACCAAGTCGGCGGTGCGCAATGTCCAGGAGCAGATGGCGGCGTGGAAGAACATCGACTACACCCTGATTCCGATTTTCTCGATCCTGATCGGCGGGGTGACGGTGTTCCTGATCGCCCTGACCGTGGGTGACTGGGATTATTGGGCGGACTGGCGCGATCGCCGGTATTGGCCTTTGGTGACCCCATTCTCACTGATCATTCCTGCGGCAATCTTCAATTATTTCTTCTGGAAACGCTTCCGGCTACCCATCGGTGCGACTGCGATGATCCTGGGCTACATGTTCGGCGTGTGGGTCAGCCGCTACATGAACTTCCATATCTTCGCCAACTTCCCGATGAATTTCGTGTCCCCCTCGACCTTCATCGGCATGGGCATCCTGCTGGATTGCACCTTGGCACTGAGCCGCAGCTTCTTCCTCACCGGTCTGGTGGGTGCGTTCCTGTTCGCGATCGTGCTGTACCCCCTGAACTGGGTGACCATGGCGCCTTTCCATGTGCCTGTTGAGTACAACGGCTTCCTGGTGACGGTGGCGGACCTGATGGGCTACCAGTACATTCGTACGGCCATGCCCGAGTATGTCCGCATCATTGAGGAATCGACGCTGCGCACCTTCGGTGAGGCGGTGACGCCATTGACAGCCTTCTTTGCAGGTTTTGTCACCTTGCTGAACTATTACCTGTGGGTGTGGATCGGGTCGATCCTGACGCAGAATCGCTGGCTGACGCGTTTGATCTGAACGAGATTCTGCGCGAGTTTGGATTCAGCCCGGGGAGCCCCGGGGTTCATCGAACAAGGACACCGGTTCGCATGTCGCGAGCCGTACATTCTGGGATTGCCGAGAACATCATGAACACAATGAAACACATCAGGTACCGAAATTGGGGGGCCTTGGCCCTTGCCATGCTGCTGACCTTGGCCGGGCCGCTCTACAGCCCCCCCACCGAGGCCCATGGCGAACGCGCCCAGCAGGCCAGCCTGCGCATGCGCACCCTGCATTGGTTCGATACCGAGATTCAGCCGCGCAAGGTCGCGGTGAACGAAACCGTCCGCGTCACGGGGCGCTTCATGCCGTCTCAATTCTGGCCGGAGCACGTCCGCTCGATTGAAGAGTCCGCGTTTCTCAATATCGGCGTGCCCGGCCCCGCCTTCCTGCGTATTGATTCACGGGTCAACGGCGTGCCCATGATCCGTTCCACCCGCTTCCATCTGGCCAAGACCTATGAATACGAAGTGCTACTCAAGGCGCGGGCGCCCGGCCGCTACCATATTCATCCCGTCATCAGTGTGGAAGGCGCGGGTCCCATCATCGGGCCGGCCTTTTGGGTGGAAGTGACGGGCGACCAGAAGGACTTCAAGCACACCATCACCACCATGACCGGTGAGGTGATCAACCCCGAAACCTATGCCATGACCAGCATCCTGTGGTGGAACGCGCTGTGGTTCGTGATCGGGATTGCCTGGCTTGCCTGGTGGTTCCGTAAGCTGCCCGTGATCATGCCGCGCTACATCAAAGTGGAAGAAATGGGGGATGATGCCAACAAGCTGATTACCATTCCGGACATGATTGTTTCGGCGTTCTTCTTCGGTTTCGTGATGCTGGTGATTGCCGGCGGGTTTTTCTGGGCCAACTACCAATACCCCATCACCTCCGTGCTGCAGACGGGCAAGGTCGAGGTGGAACCCCTGCCACAACCACCCCAGTTGGTGGAAGTGGAAGTGAACAAAGCCACCTACCGCATTCCGGGCCGCAGTTTCCAGGTGGAGATGACGGTCACCAATCGGAGCGCAAGGCCGGTGCAGGTCGGTGAGTTCACCGCAGCCAATATCCGCTTCATCAATAACAAGATGTTTGATATCAAGCCTCAGGACGCGCAGGATCTGGTGGCATCCTCTGGATTGCGGGTCGACAATCCAGCAATCCAGCCCGGGGAAACCCGGACCATCACCATCTACGCAGATGACGCGCTGTGGGAGACCTATCGGTTGACCAGCCTGATCAATGAGCCCGATGGTCGGTTCGCTGCTTTGCTGATGTTCTTTGATGATCAGGGAACCCGCTACATGAATGAAATTGGCGGCCCCATGATCCCTTCCTTTGGCTGATCGATAAGTCCAGTCAGGCTGGCGCTGCCCTTTTCATGATTTCACGGCAGCGCCAGCTTCCTCCGGGCATCACAAGAATAAGATCGAGCATGCGGGCATCAAGGAGAATGAGATGATGGATTCAAGGATTCCTGTGCTGAATCGAAGCGGCAGACTGGTTCGAATGAGCCTTGCCATGCTGTTGGCCCTGATGACCAGCGTGGCTTTCGGCCACGGCGGGGTATCGATTGAAGACGACATGTGCATCATGCAGGTCGGGCCTTACCGCGCTCATTTCACCGGCTATCAGCCCGAACGGCGTGCCACCCAGGAATTCTGCGAGGATATTCCAGAGACAGGCCGGGTCATTTTTGCCATCGACTACATCAGCGATGAGCTGCGCGGGATGGAAACCGATTTCCGCATCATTAAGGATGTCAACAATATTGGTATCCGGGCCAAGTACGAAGACCTGGGAACCAAGGAAGATATCGAGCGCGCAACAGTCTTGTATCGTGCGCCGGAAAGGCTGCCCACAGGCACTTTCACTGTAAACCATACTTTCCCGGAAAAGGGCCATTTCATCGGCTTGGTGGTTGCCCGCCATCCAGAGACGGGCAAGGAATTCATTTCTGTCTTTCCGTTTGCTGTCGGTATCTTTCGCTGGGGCACCATCGTGACCCGCATCGGTCTAATTCTCGTCTTGGTTGGCGGTGTGGCGGCATTCCTCATCACGCGAGCCATGCGCAAGTCTGCATAGGCGCTGTGGATGACATTCACCAAAGATTAGAGGACGACGCCAAGGCCATGGATCGGCCTATCCAAAGAACGTTTCTTTCGTGGGTTCATGGCCTGACGGAAGTTCTTTTCAGATAGTCAACAATCTTTCTCCCCAGGCTCGCGTTGGCATGAATGATGACGATGGGCGCCAGCCTTCGGGAGGAAGTCGGGCGGTTCCATGCAACGACGTGTACTGTGGCTTGTCTTGGTTCTTCTGACCATTGCCGGGGTCCTGCTGCTTCCCAAACAGTGGTTCCCTCTCTCCTGGCAGATCCAATGGTATCAATGGGTCGGCCCGGGCGCCTATCAGTCGCCACCGCCCAGCACGGAAGCCCCTGTCTTGTCGTCGGAGGAATATTGCCCCGATGACATCCGGGGCTGGCGAAAGCCCATGGTAATCGATGGCGTCGAGATTGCGGCATCGCCCAACTGTATCGCCGACAATCCCTTTACGGTGGCCGCAGCGGTCAAGGGAACCAATAATGTTTCTCCCGCGACATTGATGCAATCCGGTTTGACCCCCGACGCTGTCGTCATGGGTCGGGATCTCGATGGCGACGGAGACCCCGATGAAGTACACATCCGACTGGAGGTCACTGAGCTCAATGGCAGCTCCCCGGACCGGCCGGACCCCATGACTCAGTTCGATATCGCGCCCGGCATTCGACCTGGGTTATGGGTGTTTACGCCCAAGAGCGTGGGCATGTCCACCGAAAACTTCGAATCGGTGAAAGCCAACCCCCTGCTGCGCGCACCGAGCCCAGTGATTCGTGTTGAGCAGGGTGACAAGGTGTTCATCACGCTGGAAAACACGCACTACATGCCTCACACCATCCACCTGCATGGGGTGGATCATCCCTTTTCGCAGGATCACGGCATGCCGCATGACGAGAGCATGTCTGAGCATGAGCTGCACGGTCATGACAATCCGGCGGTAGGCATTGGCAACGACGGGGTGCCCGAGACCAGCGAAATCCCGCCCATGCCGGCGCGCAGTCACACCTACCAGATCCAGCCCCGCGTGGCGGGCACCATGTTCTACCATTGCCACGTGCAATCCAATATCCATATTCTGATGGGTCTGCAGGGAATGTTCGTGGTGGAGGAAAACCGGCCGAACAACTGGGTGCAGACCCTCAACATCGGGGCCGGGCAGGTGCGGCATCCGTCAGTTGCGGTGAAGGAGCAATTCAGTCGGGAATACGATCTGCACTATGAGGACATTTATACGGGGCTGAGCGATGCCATCCAGGGCCCGATTGATCCGCGCCTGATCATCCGCGACGCCCACCGGCGCTTTGACATCACCCAAGCCAAACCCAGCTACTTCCTGCTCAACGGCCGCTCGTTTCCCTATACGATGCGAGAATCCCTGGTGATCGTCGCGCCCAATGAGCGGGTGAAGCTGCGCATGCTCAATGGCGGCAACAAAAGCGTTCCGGTCCATACCCATGGCCATAAACTCACGATTAGCCATCTTGATGGCATTGCGGTTCCTGTCGCCGCGCGAGTCATCCGGGATGTGATTTCCATCGATTCCGCCCAGCGCGTGGATGCCATCCTCGATACCACTGATGATGGTTTGCATAGCTATGGGTCTGGCATCTGGCTCATGCACGATCATCAGGAGGTGGCCCAGACCAATGCGGGCATCGGACCGGGGGGCAGCATGAACGCCATCGTCTATGAGGAGTATCTTGACGAACGCGGCTTTCCCAGGGTTCAAGGGGTGGAATGGAAGAAATTCTTTACCCCCGAGTACTACCAGCGCCGGATC
This sequence comes from Candidatus Macondimonas sp., assembly GCA_049664005.1. GTDB lineage: Bacteria > Pseudomonadota > Gammaproteobacteria > UBA5335 > UBA5335 > Macondimonas. Next base: position 4,448 of record JBATEM010000201.1, on the reverse strand, counting down.
CCGGTCTGGACCGATTACGATCCCCTGAATCGCCTGTCCGATGTCACGGGTAGTCCCCGTGAAATGATCCGGTTCTTGCTGCTTGGACTGGTGGGCGGTTCGTGGATCGCGGTGCTTTTTGCATTGCTGCGTCCACGCCGACGGGTTATGGGAGGATAAGGCCATGCGTGTGCGTTATCCGGCGATGTTGGCGGTTTTAGGGCTGATCGTGACGCTGGCTGCCTGGGCTGCACCCTCCTCGGAAGCAGAGAAGACGCCCCCCCCTGTGGATCACTCGGGGATGGATCACTCGGGGATGGACCACTCGGGGATGGACCACTCGGGGATGGATCACTCGGGGATGGATCACTCGGGGATGGATCACTCGGGCCATGGCGATCATGCGGGTCACAAGATGACGCTGGATGCCGAAGGCATGGTCATGAACTGGAACGAGGATACGCTGCCTCAGGATTGCACAAGTATCAGCAAGGACTACAGTTTCGAGGTGCGGGCGGGTACGAAGTACGCTGAACCCTACAACGGCACCATCTTCGGCATGAGCCAGCACGAGTTTCATGCTGAACCATGCAGCCGAATCACGGTGACATTCATCAATGAGGATGAAGTACGCCATCAGTTCATGGTGCATCAACTGCCCAAGTACTTGTATCCACAAGGGATGTTTCACCTGGAGGCTGCCGGCGGCGCGACCAAGAAGGGCACTTTCATCGTCCCAAGTGACAACCGGACCTACCTGGTCCACTGCGATCTCGCACAGCACATGGAAAAAGGCATGAAGGGGCAACTGGTGGTGGGACGCGGTGGATTAAGCCTCCCCAGTGTTCCGGGCGTTACCGCGACCTTCCGTCGCCAGTGGTACACCGATCCGGCCACACTGCTTGCCGCATTTGCGGGTGGCCTCGGCGTTGCCTTGATTGGCGTCCTGGTGTTCCTGCGTCGACATTGACAGGTCGGCGTCATCCCGAACGGACTCGCATCGGGACTTTTCGGCAATGTCAAACGATGAGCTGGGCGGCGATATCCTGCTGCAAGGCTGGGTCTTCCGGTGGGGTCTGGGGCGCATAGCGGGTGACTATCTGACCCTCGCCGCTGATCAGGAATTTCTCGAAATTCCAGCGAATGGGACCGGGATGACCTTGCTCCGGCGCGGTCAGCCAGGCATACAGGGGGTGATGATCCGGGCCATTGACTGCGATCTTTGCACTCAGCGGAAAAGTCACGTCGTAGCGTGTGCTGCAAAAGCTGCGGATCTTCTCGGCATCGCCCGGCTCCTGGTTCATGAACTGGTTGCAAGGGCAACCTAGCACCACCAATCCCCGCTCACGGTATTGCCGATACAGCGACTCCAGACCGGCGTATTGCGGGGTCAGCCCGCAGCGGCTGGCCACATTCACCACCAGCACCGGGTGGCCTTGAAATTGCGACAGCGGCAGGGGTTGCCCTTCCAGGGTCTGCAATTCAAGCTGATGGAAACCGTCCATGGGTCTTGCTCCTTGTTGAGTCACAATCGACGTCGCAGAAATCGGCACGTCTCAGGCAATGGCGGATTGACTCGCCTCCGGCAGGCGCGCCGGCAGCGCATCTTTCAGTTTGAATCGCAAGTCGCGCAGCAGTCGCTCGGTGGCAGGCCAGTCGATGCAGGCATCGGTCACCGAAATGCCATAAGCCATCTTGCTGCGGTCGGCGGAGATTTTCTGTGTGCCCCAGCCGATGTTGCTTTCCAGCATCAGCCCCAGGATCGAGCGGTTGCCCTCGAGAATCTGGTTGGCCACGTTTTCGGCGACCAGGGCTTGCAGCGCCGGATCCTTGTTGGAATTGGCGTGGCTGCAATCGATGATCAGGTTCTCTGGCAGTCGGGCCTCGCGCAAGGCCCGCTCGCACAGCGCCACGCTTACCGAATCGTAATTGGGCTGCTGGCCGCCGCGCAGCACCACATGGCCATAGGGATTGCCGCCAGTGCGGATGATGGCGCTCTGCCCATCCGGATTGATGCCCAGGAAACTGTGGGGGCTGGATACCGAGTGCAGGGCGTTGATGGCCACCGTCAGGCTGCCATCGGTGCCGTTCTTGAAGCCGACGGGGGTCGACAGGCCGCTGGCCATTTCCCGATGGGTCTGGGATTCAGTGGTGCGCGCGCCGATGGCCGTCCAGGTGATCAAGTCGGAGAGATACTGGGGCACGATGGGATCCAGCGCCTCGGTGCCTGCCGGCAGGCCCATCTCGGCCAGATCCACCAGCAATTGGCGGGCGATGTGCAGACCATCCTCGATGTGGAAGGAATCATCAAGATAGGGGTCGTTGATCAGCCCCTTCCAGCCAACTGTGGTGCGCGGCTTCTCGAAATACACCCGCATCACGACGAACAGCGTATCTCCGACTTCCTCGGCCAGCGCCAGCAGGCGATGGGCGTAATCCCGCGCCGCCTCGACGTCGTGCACCGAACAGGGACCGATCACCACCAGCAGCCGGGGATCGCGCCGATCGAGGATGCGGCGCACGCTGCGCCGCCCTTCCAGCACGGTCCGCTCGCCCGCAGCACTTAAGGGAATCTCGGTTTTCAATTCCCGTGGCGTGATCAACAGATCCTGCGCCACCACGTTGATATTGTTCAATAATTCCTCGGACATCTTTCCCACTCACCTTGTTGGTTCGGTACGGGGTGGCACTTCGGGCGGGCAGGCAGGTCAGAAGCACAGACTGCATGCGCCAACCATCTGGTACGGGCTGCAGTAAACTCTTCGAACCCGCAGCCGATTGACGCCCCATGACCCAACGACACCATCTCAAGTTGCTAACGTACAACATCCAGGTTGGTATCGAAACCAGCCATTACGGTCACTACTTCACGCGTGCCTGGCGCTACGCCCTGCCTTTCCGCTCGCGCCATGAAAACCTGAACCGGATCGCCCAGATGCTGCGCCCCTATGATCTCGTCGCGCTACAGGAAACCGATGCCGGCAGCCTGCGCAGCAACTACGTCGACCAGGTGGCCTATCTGGCCGATCAAGCGGGTTTCCCCTATTGGCACACCCGCGTGAACCGGCGCCTGGGCCGTTGGGCCCGGCACAGCATGGGCCTGCTCAGCCGCTATCGACCCACGGAGGTGCGCGAGGTCAGTTTGCCCAGTCGCATCCCTGGTCGCGGCGCCCTGATTGCCCGCTTTGGTGAGGAGGCCGACGGCTTGCTGGTGGTGGTGGCGCACCTGTCCCTGGACCGCCGTTCCCAGGCGAACCAGCTGGAATTTCTGGGAAGCATCATTGGCAATAGCTCCCATGCGATCCTGATGGGCGACCTGAATTGCAGTTGGGACAGCTTGCGCAACCACGCGGCGCTGAACGGATTGCGGGGTGGTCCTCATCCCCTCCCGAGCTATCCCAGTTGGCGGCCCACCCGCAGCCTGGATCATATTCTGGTGACCCCTGGCCTGGATATTCAGCATACCCAGGTGGTCAGCCATGTCACCTCGGACCATTTGCCGCTGGCCATGCACGTCACGCTGCCTCACGGTCTGCGATTGACGGAAGATCCGCCCAGCTGAGGTTTTTTCGCATCAACCATGGCGAATATCAAGCCAGTCACACACTAAGTCTCCCCGTGATCGCTGCTGGCCTGTTTGAACTCAAAGCAATTGGGGAAGCTGACCGCCCTCTGTCGGCGCTTGTATCGTCAACCCCCGATGTTTCCATTTTCGCAAGCGCCTGCAGACATGAACCATGAAAAGAAAAGCCCCCGAGATGGGGGCTGAATCATTGGCAGGAGATCGGCGTTTTGTTGTTTTTGTTTTGATTCAGTCTCGGCGTGTGTTGTGTTGTGCATCCCTGCATTCTCTATTAAGCAATACTGATGCCAGTGTTTATGAAGTGCCCCGCAACCGCGGATGTGGCGGTTTTCTGAGGCCAAGTCTCCAGATCCGGACTGACCGGCTGGGACAGGGAGTGACCCGCCGGGTTGGGCTTTGTCGCGCCGCGTTTGGGTGCAGCGGGATAATGATGTCCGCTGAGTCATCAAGGCCTGCTGGCATCACAATGATCTGTCACAATGCCCAAGTAGGCTTAAAGCTTGGCTTCGCCGTTTGGGAGGCGGCTTTACCCCAAAATTGCAAAATGGCTCAAAAACTCTCTTCATTCCGGAGCATCGATCCATGGCGACGATTCATTTCATTGGCGGTGAGAAAGGAGGCGTGGGCAAATCCCTGGTGGCGCGCCTGCTGGCGCAATACCTGATCGACCACAACATGCCGTTCCTGGGGTTCGACTCGGACCGTTCCCATGGCGCCCTGCTGCGGTTTTATCCCACTTACGCTTCGCCGGTGGTGATCGATCGTTACGAAAGCCTGGATACCGTGGTCGAAGCGGCGACGGACGATGCCGATCGGCGGATTATCGTGGATCTGGCGGCGCAGACCCATCAGCCCTTGGTGCAGTGGATGGAAGAGTCGGGGATGC
>JBATEM010000200.1:0-3059 GCA_049664005.1 Candidatus Macondimonas sp. | reverse complement strand
ATGGGTTCGCCACCGACCCCGGACACAGGGTCAGGGTGTCAGTCCGAGCCGCTGCAGCAATCCCGCGCCGTAGGCCGGGTCAGCCTTGCTGCAATGGCCGATCCAGCGCCGCTGGATGAATTCCGGCACGGACTGCATGGCGCCCGCCATCGCATCCAGCAGGCGCGCTTTCTCATCCGCCGGCAGCAGACGGAACAGGTTGCCGGCCTGGGTGGTGTCGTCGTTGCCGTCGCGGTGGTTGTAGCGGTCGGCGTCGCCGGAGATCGCCAGCGGTGGCTCCTTGAAGCGCGAGTCCTCCTTGGGGCCGCCAAAGGAGTTTGGCTCGTAGTTCGGCCCGCTGCCGTTGTTGTCGTCAAAGCGCATGGCGCCATCGCGGTGGTAATGGTGCACTGGGCAGCGCGGTTTGTTGACCGGCAGTGCGCCGGCGTTGATGCCGAGGCGGTAGTGGTGGGCGTCGGCGTAGGCGATGACGCGGAATTGCAGCATCTTGTCCGGCGAGTGGCCAATGCCGGGCACCACATTGCCGGGCGAGAAGGCGGACTGCTCGACCTCGGCGAAGTAGTTGGCCGGGTTGCGGTTCAGCTCCAGAATGCCGACCTCTTGCAAGGGATAGTCCTGGTGCGGCCAGACCTTGGTGAGGTCGAAGGGGTTGTAGGGCGTCTTGTCGGCGTCGCTCTCCGGCATGATCTGGACCATCATGCGCCACTTGGGGTAGTCGCCGCGCTCGATGGCCTCAAACAGATCGCGTTGATGGGATTCACGATCCTCGCCGATGAGTTTTGCCGCCTCGGCGTCGGTCATGCACTTGATGCCCTGCATGGACTTGAAGTGGAACTTGACCCAGTGGCGCTCGCCGGCGTCGTTGAAGAAGCTGTAGGTGTGCGAGCCGAAGCCGTGCATGTGGCGCAGCGTCGCCGGCAGGCCACGGTCGGAGAACAGGATGGTCACCTGATGCAGCGCCTCGGGCGACAGCGACCAGAAATCCCACATGGCCGTCGGGTTGCGCAGGTTGGTGCGTGGGTCCCGCTTCTGGGTGTGGATGAAGTCGGGGAACTTCAGCGGGTCGCGCACGAAGAAGACCGGCGTGTTGTTGCCGGCCAGATCCCAGTTGCCTTCCTCGGTGTAGAACTTGACGGCGAAGCCGCGCACATCGCGCTCGGCATCGGCCGCGCCGCGCTCGCCGGCGACGGTGGAGAAGCGCAGGAACACCTCGGTCTGTTTGCCGACGGCCGAGAACAGCTTCGCCTTGGTGTAGCGGCTGATGTCCTGGGTGATGGTCAGCGTGCCGTAGGCGGCCGAACCCTTGGCGTGGACAATGCGCTCGGGAATACGCTCGCGGTTGAAATGGGCGTGTTTCTCGAACAGTTGCCAGTCCTGCGTCAGCAACGGCCCGCGGGAACCGGCGCTCAGGCTGTTCTGGTTGTCACCAACCGGGATGCCGGCTTCGGTGGTCTGGGTCTTGGGTTCATCAGCCATGAGGCCTCCTGTGGCTACAGTTTCCGGGTTCATCCGCCTGGCATGGTGAATGGCGGATGTTTCAACTCTAGCCCTTTTGTTTTTATATTAAAAATTGATTGTTTTTAATTTAAAGATCGTATTTGGCTATCGACCGAATGGTCCTGGATATCCTACGAAAGCCTTTGAAACCAATGGTTTACATGCGTTGTAGCCACGGTGGTGCGAGGGGTGGTTTACACCCAGAGTCATCACGAGCGCCGTGTTCCCCAGCCAAATTGCTGCGTTTTCAGCGGCCGATCCAGCGCGGCTGCAGCCAAGCCCCTGCCAGCATGGCCAACACGAAGGGAATGGCTTCAGCGGGATGGATGAGCAAGGCGGCGATGGCTGGACCCGGGCAATACCCGGCAATGCCCCAGCCGATCCCGAAAAGGGCGGCGCCCAGCAACAGATCCCGGTCGATGCCGTGGTGGATCGGGAGGCTGAAGTCCGGCGCCCACAATGGGCGGCCTCGCCCCAGGATCCAGGGAAAGCTTAATGCGGTAACCAGAACGCCCCCGCCCATGACCAGGGCGAGACTGGGATCCCAGTGCCCAGCCACGTCGAGAAACGCAATGACTTTCTGGGGGTTGACCATTTGAGCCACGGTCAGGCCAAAACCGAACAGAATGCCGGAGATCAATGCGGCAGCAAGGACTTTCATGTGAGGACTCCAAGCGTGTGGCGCAAAATAAACACGGTCACCATCGCGACCAACAAGAACGTCAGGGTTGCAACAAGGGAGCGCGGGGAACGCCGCCCCAAGCCGCAAACCCCGTGACCGCTGGTACACCCATTGCTCAATCGGGTTCCGATCCCTACCAGAAATCCTGCAGTCAGAAGTGCCCAAAGAGGAAAATCCTGGCGTGGTTCAAAAGAAAGCGCCGGGATGGGCACCGCCAATAACGTGCCCAGGAGCAGGCCAACCAGGAAAGCCAGGCGCCAGGCCCGTTCGCCCGGCGCGCGCGTCAGGAGCCCGAAGGCGATCCCGGTGATGCCAGCAATCCGGCCGATGGAAAGCAGCAGCAAAAACGCGCTGATACCGATAAGGAATCCACCCAGCAGCGCGGTAGAGGGCGTAAATGTGGTCATTGCCAAAATGGCCTTGATGCGATAAAAGCTGCCGATTTTATATGGTTTTATGGTGCTAGCGCTGGCTTTTCAGACTGAAAGTCGAATCTGGTTGCGGCGAATCGGTGCTTGCCCTGTCCAAACTGATGCTGGCTTGCGTGGATTGGGGTGGCAGTCAAAATGATCGCTTCGTGATGGCTTGAATGCATGATGTATACTCGCGATAGCCGCGTATGCGGTCACGGGCCGTCTGTGCCCGTAGCCCCTGGACAAGCGAGAGTGGCGGAATTGGTAGACGCGCTGGATTTAGGTTCCAGTGGGCTTGTCCCGTGAGAGTTCGAGTCTCTCCTTTCGCACCATGGTAGGTGGTGGCACACGATTTGGATGCATGATTCCCAAGGGACATGCGGTGGATGAATTTGTTGTTGGAGAATGAGCGAATGCAGAGCGCAGTTGAGGTCACCGGAACACTGGAACGCCGGATCCGGGTGCAG
>JBATEM010000199.1:0-1864 GCA_049664005.1 Candidatus Macondimonas sp. | reverse complement strand
GCGCGGGGCCGTTTTGTTTTTAGCGAGTCAAGCCCATGCGATTTGTAGACGAAGCCATCATCAACGTTCAGGCCGGCAACGGCGGCAACGGCTGCGTCGGTTTCCGGCGCGAGAAATTCATCCCCTTCGGGGGCCCCGATGGCGGCGATGGCGGCGATGGGGGCAGTGTCTACCTGGTCGCCGACGGCAACATCAACACCCTTGCCGATTTCCGCGTGCAGCGCACCTACCGCGCCGAGCATGGTGGGGCAGGTTCCGGCGCGCAGTGCACCGGCCGCGGGGGGGCGGACTGCCTGGTCCCGGTGCCGGTGGGAACCTTGGTGTTCGAGGCTGATACCGGTGAATTGCTCGGCGACCTGGTGACCCCCGGTCAACAGCTCAAGGTGGCCCAGGGCGGCTTCCATGGCCTGGGTAACCTGCGTTTCAAGAGCAGCATCAACCGTTCCCCGCGCCAGTTCACCGAGGGCAGCGCGGGCGAGTCGCGCAAGCTGCGGCTGGAATTGAAGCTCTTGGCCGATGTCGGCCTGTTGGGCCTGCCCAATGCCGGCAAGTCCACCCTCATCCGTGCCGTCTCGGCGGCCCGTCCCAAGGTCGCCGATTATCCCTTTACCACGCTGCATCCCCATCTCGGGGTGGTGCGCTTAGGGATGAATCGCAGTTTCGTCATGGCCGACATTCCCGGCTTGATCGAAGGCGCGGCCGAAGGCGCGGGTCTGGGGCTGCGGTTCTTGCGTCACCTGCAACGCACCAGGCTGCTGTTGCAGGTGGTGGACCTGGATCCGTCCGCGCCGGATGAGGTGGTCGTGCACGGCGTCGAGACCTTGAGTGCCGAGCTGCAGCGCTACAGCGAGGACCTGGCGGCGCGGGAACGCTGGCTGGTGTTCAACAAGGCGGACCTGCTGCCCGAGCCCGAGCGTGCGGCGCGGGTCGCCACACTGACCCAGGCGCTGGGCTGGGCGGGGCCGGTGTTCGTGATTTCCGGCGCGACGGGGGAGGGCACCGGGCCATTGTGCGAGGCGCTGTTTGCCCGGCTGCAGGTGTTGCGCGCCGAATCCGGGGAAGCTGCCCGGGAAGCGGAAGCCGCCGCCTACGATCCGACCCAGGCTTAGGCTTGACGCAGGCCATGCATCAGGCGATGACGGAAGAAATCAGCGCGCGCCGGGATCGGATGTGGCCGGCGGCGGGGTAGGGGGAGAGTCGCGGATGAACGACCGCAACAGTCTGGGACGGAGTCGGCGCTGGGTGGTGAAGGTTGGCAGCGCGCTGGTGACCAACAATGGCCAGGGGCTGGATGAAGGCGCGCTGGCGGCCTGGGCGACCCAGTTGGCCGCGTTGCACCGGCAAGGCAAGCAGGTGACGCTCGTTTCCTCCGGCGCGGTGGCCGCCGGCATGGAGCGGCTGGGCTGGTCCAAGCGTCCGCAGGCGCTGCACGAGCTGCAGGCCGCCGCTGCGGTGGGCCAGATGCGCTTGATCCAGGCCTATGAAACCGAATTTGCGCGCCATGGCCTGCATGCCGCCCAGATCCTGTTGAGCTATGCCGATCTCACCGACCGCCAGCGCCACCTCAACGCCCGCAGCACCCTCAAGACCCTGCTCGATCTCGACACCATTCCCATCATCAACGAAAACGACACCGTCAGCACCGAGGAATTGCGCTTCGGCGACAACGACAGCCTGGCGTCGCTGGTGGCGAATCTGGTCGAGGCGGAATTGATGGTGATCCTGACCGACCAGGACGGTCTGTTCGATCAGGATCCACGCCATCATCCGGACGCCCGACTGGTCAGCGAGGGCCAGGCGGGGGATGCCGCCCTGCTGGCCATGGCCACACCGACGCCTGGCGCGCTGGGGCGTGGCGGCATGT
>JBATEM010000198.1:0-40747 GCA_049664005.1 Candidatus Macondimonas sp. | reverse complement strand
CCACTCTGGACACGGTGATTGAGGCGTCATTTGATCTGATCGTTCTTCCCGGCGGGGCCGAGGGCGCACGGCGACTGGGACAAGATCCACGCCTTGCGGTGTTGTTGACCCGCCAGAATGCTCAGGGACGGCAGGTGGCAGCCATCTGCGCGGCGCCGAGCGTGCTGGCGCAACAGGGCTTGCTGGATGGCCGGCGGGCGACTGCCTATCCCGGTTTTCTCGAACCTCTGGACATCCCGGGTCTCGTACTCGATACCTCGGCGGCTGTCGTCGTGGACGGGCCGATCATCACCTCGCGCGGACCCGGTACCGCCATGGATTTCGCTCTCTTCCTCATTGAACACCTCACTGACCCGGCCACCCGCACCCAAGTCGAGGACGGTCTGCAGCGCCCCGCTGCCCATCGGGGCCTGCCCATCACCCTGTCCTGAAGCCGCCGCACCTTCATCGCGTCATCGCGCTCTTGCCATGACGCCATCCGTTATCTCCCGCCAAGCGCCACCGTACGCCGATGACGCACGCATTTTCTTTGCCCGGCCCGGCAACGATCCGTCCCGTGCACCGCCGAGCACCATCCAAGCTGCGGCAATTTGTCGCAGCCCCTCCGCAAGGGAGCACCGTATAATCCAGGCCATGACGCTGAATACCGTGCCCAACAAGATGAGCGGGCCACTGCCGGCCAACAACCTGCGTCGACTGGTGTTGCTGCGCGGCACCGCCATCGTCGGGCTGGCGGTGGTGGTAGGGGTCACCCAACTCCTCGTCGGACTGGCCGTGCCTGTGGCGCTGCCGCTGGCCGTCCTGCTGCTCATGGCGGCGGACAACCTGAGCGCATGGCAACTCACGCGGCACGCCGAGTCAGTGACTCGGGCGCGTTTCCTGCGCCATTTATTGGTTGATATCGCGGGGCTGACTGCCCTGCTCTACGTCACGGGGGGCCACGCCAACCCCTTTGCATCCCTGTATCTGCTGCCGCTGGCGGTGGCTGCTTCCACCCTGCCGGCACGCGATACAGGTTCGCTTGCCCTGGTCTCGGTGGCCTGCTACACCGGCCTGATGTTCTGGAATATCCCTCTCCCCCACGCACCGGGGATGGCTCACGACAGTTTCAACCTGCATCTGGTGGGCATGTGGGGCAGCTTCGTGCTGGCAGCGGGAGTGATGGCGTTCTTCGTGGCGGCGATGGCCGATGAATTGCGCGAACGGGAAGAAGGGCTGGCCCGCGCACGCGAAGGCGCCTTGCGTGATCAGCAAATTGTCGCCCTGGGGGCGCTGGCCGCCGGTGCCGCCCATGAACTGGGCACGCCCTTGTCGACCATGACCCTGCTGGTGGAGGAGTTGCGTGCGCATTGCCCCACCGATCCTGCGATCCAGGATGATCTGGCGCTGCTCAAGAGCCAGGTGGATCGCTGCCGGGAAAGCCTGGGGCGGGTGCTTACTGCCGGCGGCGAGCCACGGGGCGAGGGGGCCGGCGTGCAAACAGCCGATCAATTGCTGCGCCAGACCTTGACGCGATTCAGCCTGTTGCGTCCGGGTCATGCAGTGCGGGTTGATTGGGGGAGACCCCGGCCCGCGCCTCAATTGGTGGTGGACGAGACGCTGATCCAGTCCCTGCTCAGCCTGCTCAACAATGCGGCCGACGCCAGCGACCGCCCCATCGCAATCGGTGTCGATTGGGATGTCGCGCGTCTCATGCTATCGGTGCGTGATGAAGGTCCCGGGGTGGCCGCCCACCTGGCGCCGCGCCTGGGTCAGATGGGCGTCAGCGACAAGGCCAGCGGTCACGGCCTGGGGCTGTTTCTGGCCCAGAGCGTGATCCGGCGCATGGGCGGGGAATTGACGCTGGAGTTCGGTCAGGGGCGGGGGGGCTGCGCGCACGTAACGCTGCCCATCCTGGCCCCGACTGTTGCGAGGGAATTGAAAGATGCCGTTCCAGACGACCGAGGAATCCAGCCTGCTGCTGGTCGATGACGATGAGGCGTTCGGGCCCGTGATGGCCCGCGCCCTGACGCGGCGCGGCTTCACGGTGCATTGGGCGCGTGCGGGGATCCAGGCGCTGCAACTGGCCCGCACCCAGCCGCCGACCCACGCCGTGCTCGACCTGCGCCTATTGGAAGGGGAGTCGGGCCTGGATCTGATCGAACCGCTGCGGGCAATCAATCCGGCCATCCGCATCGTGGTGCTGACCGGCTATGCCAGCATCACCACCGCGATCGATGCCATCAAGCTGGGTGCCGCCTACTACCTGCCCAAGCCAGTGGAAGCCGACGCCATCGTACGCGCCTTTGCCCATGCGCCCGGAGAAGAAGCCACACCCAACGCACCTTCCGAACCCGAGCGACTCTCGGTCCGGCGGCTGGAATGGGAGCACATCCATCGCGTGCTGGCCGAGCACGGCGGCAATATTTCGGCGGCGGCGCGCAGCCTGAACATGCACCGCCGTACCCTGCAGCGCAAGCTGTCCAAGCGCGCCATCAATCGCTGAGTGGCGCTTCCTGGGGAACCAGCTCGGTGCGATAGCGTTTGGCATTCTGCACATAGTGCTGGGCGCTCAGGGCCAGCATCTGGATCTCCGACGGCGAAAGCGGGCGCACCACCTTGCCGGGCGAGCCCATTACCATCGAGCCGTCGGGAATCTGCTTGTTCTCGGTGATCAAGGTGTTGGCGCCGATCAGGCAGTTCTTGCCGATCACGGCGCGGTTAAGGATCACGGCGTTGATGCCGATCAGGCTGTTGTCCCCGATGGTGCAGCCGTGCAGCATCACCTGATGGCCGACGGTCACGTTCTTCCCGATGGTGAGCTTGATGCCCGGGTCGGTATGCAGCACGGCGCCGTCCTGCACGTTGCTGTTCTCGCCGATGGTGATCAGCTCGTTGTCGCCGCGCAGAACGGTGTTGAACCACACGCTGGCGCCCCGCTCCAGCACCACCGAACCAATCAACACGGCCGTCTCGGCGATGAAATTCTCGCCGTGGCAAACCACCGCGCGCGAGCCGATGCGATACATCATGTCACTCCTCCCTGTGTGAATGGCCGCGACCGGACTGCCGCGGCAATGCCCCCAGCATAGTCGTCCGGCGGGTCCGGTAAAATGCCAGGCATGCATGACGCCTCTTGCTCCGCCACGGAACCCGCCCGCTTGCACCCCGATGCCGCCCTGCCTGGAGGGCTGCTGCTCGCCTGCAACGCCGCGGGTTGGTCATTGCAGGATGTGCAGGGCGCCCTGGCACCGTTGCGGGTGGATTTCGCCTCTGGCGCGCTGACTTACCGCCGCGCGCGCGGCGGGGATCGCCAGCAGGGGCTGGGGCGTGCAGCCGGCAAGCCCGATCCAGCGGATGCGCCCACGCTGATCGACGCCACTGGCGGACTCGGCAAGGACGGCTTCATCCTGGCCCACCTGGGCTGGCAGGTCACCTTGTTGGAACGCTCGCCTGTGCTGGCCTGGCTGCTGGCGGATGGCGTGGCGCGAGGGCGCGCGGATGCTTCTGCGGGTCCCGTCTGCCAGCGCATGCGGGTGTTGCATCGCGAGGCAGTGGATTGTCTCGATCACTTGCCGGCTACCGCACATCCCCAGGTGGTGTATCTGGACCCCATGTATCCGCCCCACCGCGGCAGCGCGCTGCCGGGGCGGGAGATGCAGTATCTGCGGCGGCTGCTGGGCGATGATCCGCCGGATTCCCAGCTCCTTGCCGCCGCCTGCCGCGCCGCCCGCAGCCGGGTGGTGGTCAAACGCCCTGCAGGCGCCCCGCCATTGCCCGGCCCATCACCCAGCCACGCCATCCGCCTCGGTCAGACCCGTTTCGATGTCTACCTGATCAGCCGCTGACGCAACGGACAAGCCACCATCCGCGCACTTCACCCATGCAATCAGCCTGGCACGTCAGTTGCCACCGTAGCCAGACGACACCGCATGCGCTGCACTCAAACCTCGCAGCGGCGCTCGCCCAGTGTTTCAGAACACCCGGCCCAGACTCAGGGTATAGATATACGGATCGGCCTCGACCTTGACCCGCGCATTGGAAGCCTGGACGTTGCCGACCACGCCGCCGTCGGTCACTACATTGGTGATGCGGTTGTCAAAATCGAGGTCTACCCGCATCACGTCAAACCCCAGAAACCATTTCTTGGTCAGGTCCACGTCAATACCGGCCTGGAGGATGCTGCCCCATTCATCGCTCACATCCAGATCCGGTGCTGTGCCCGGATCCGTGCGACTGGTCCATAGGCTGGGATCCACCAGGCGCTCGTTGTAGGTAATGGTATAGGTGGCGCCCGCCCCGATGTAAGGCCGCACGCGATGATTGGGGAAAGGCTGGTAGATGAATTTCAGGTTCAGGGGCGCGGCCGTAACATCCGCAATCTTCCCATCCAATGGACCGACCTGGACATTGCTCAGGCGCGGGATTCGCACACGCACCAGCGGCTGCTCCGGCAGACTGCCCTGGCCAGTATTGTCGAACTTGAGGGTGGGCAGGCCTAGCGCCGTTTCAATCGCGATGTGGGGTGTCAACGTGTAGCCCAGCGTAATCGTTGCGATCTCATCGGGTGAGACGCCGATGCGCGAGCCCGCCACCGGTCCGGCGGGCAGCACGGTGCCGAGAATCGGAACATCGGTATCTCGATCAAAGGTCAGGGGTCCGGAACTGGAATCCGGGTCGAAACGGCTGACGCCAAATTTGGCGTAGACACTTCCCGCCACCAAGGGATTAAGCGCGGGTTGTTTCAGCCAGTTATTCTCCGCATGAGCCGATAGAGGGGCACAAAATAAAACAGCCAATGCACAACGGCGCCAGCCATTGCCAAAGCGAAATCTGATCATGTGGTCATCCTCCTGATCGCAGATTGAAATGGAGCCCTTACAACGATCATTCAAGCCGATCCGCAGCCAAAATACCCTTCTTCAAAGCGGATGAAAGAAAATTGATCGCGCGCGTTTCGTCATGAACATGGATGCGCTGTGGGATGCAAATAAAGTTTCATCCAATATAGTGGCGACACTATTGAGCTTCAGAACCGCCCTAAAGCAAATAAAACTCTTTAAAATCAATTAAATATTAGTATTTCAGCGCCAGCGGAGATGACCATCCTGCCTGTGCTGGAAAACTGATCGACAGCGCTAAAGTATCATCCTGATTTCCAACCAACCACAGAGATCACAGTAAATCACGAAAATAAAGTTTCATCCTTTCCATCGATGCTTCAAGTCCAGCAGAGCTTCTGCGAACCGGCGAAGCTCGCCGTAGACCCCGAGTCCCGCTAAGTGGTGGAAATTGGAGGGCGGCGTAATCGCGGGTGAATGCGGGCAGATGGAACTTGAATTTCTGCTGGTGCGTTGCACACTTTCCGACAAGGAAGACACCGCATTCTAAGCCGGCTTGGCAACCATGAACCAGAAGATTGAAGACGGAGGCGATAAAAGCCGGTAAGCGCAGCACGACCCATGTGTTCGAACCATTGACCTGCCCCCCTTCTCCCGCCAGCGGCTGACGACATTCGGCATACAGCCCGAATTCGATCTCGCGGGGAAAGGCCGGGTCTGGAAGAGCTACCCTGCTCTGATAGTCAGGTTGAACGGAGACGGCGGGGAACTCCTCCTCGGTGAGTTCGGCTTGCTGCCGTTCTGGTCCAAGGAACGGAAGACCAAGTATTCGACCTTCAACACCAGGTCGGAGACCGTCGAGACGGCGGCTTCGTTTGACAAGCGTTTGAGGCAAGCCGAGGGCGTCAGCCGTAAATCGGGCGTGTCTGCGGAAGCAATTGACCCAATCTCCGACCCACCGACTGCGAAAGATGAAGGGAACGGCGCCCAGAATGCACAGCCCCGCCCTCAGATAGTCCAGCTTCAATAGCTCCCGCAAGTAGAACAGCGCAAACGGCACGAAAACCCTGCGGGAACCTCTGAACCAATCGGCGTCCGTGTACGATCACCCATTGAGGTTGGCGAGGTTGAGCGGGATGCAGCAGGCGACGTTTGAAGGGCTGGCGTTTGCGGCGAAGCAGAAGCTGACCCGCAGCGAGAAGCTCCTGACCGAGAGGGCAACGGTTGTGCCCTGGGCGGCGCTCGAGGCGGTCATCGAGCCGCACTTCCAGAAGGCCAGCCGCCGTGGCAGCCAGCCCAAGCCGTTGGGCGCGATGCTGCGCATCTACTTCATGCAGCAGTGGCATTCGCGTCTGGCCTGCCGGCTCGCGATGTATTTCGGTGACGATGACACCGATGAGGACGTCTTCGCGCTCAAGCGGCCCAATCAAATTCTCGGTATTCGCTTGGGACACAGCGAACGCTCGGCCGTCGAGTGTTTCGTCTGCGACCAGCAAGAGATCGATCGCCTGCTGGAGCGATCATTCGAACCCACCGATTCCTCGCATCCGCAGAAGCCATAGCGCCCGACGTATGCGTGCTCACTGCAACCGCTGACTTTCAGCTGCTGCCCGGATCGCTTGGCTGCGTCCGAGCTTTGCGCTCTGAATGAGAGGTCAATCGCTTTCTCGAGCGACCGCCACGCGCGTACGGCGGCTGAGCCATAACGGCGAGCGCTAAGGCATCCGCCCCTTTAACCATCGCTTGATCGCGCCGGGCCCAACGCCGTGAATCCTCTTAAAGGCTTTCCGGAAGGCGGCTTCCGTCTCGTAACCCATCTGCTCGGCGACGGTCGCCACAGACACCCGCGGATTCCGCAGGGCGAGCTCCGCCTGCGTCATTCGCCACCGTGTCAGATAGTCGATTGGCGTCACGCCCACCACGGCAGCAAAGTGCTGGGAGAAGTTGCTGCGCGACATGCCCGCTTCCTGCGCCAACGATTCAAGCGTCCAATCCGCACCCGGTTTGCGATGCATGGCCGCCAATGCACGCCGCAGTCGTTCGTCCGCCAGTGCCGCCAGCACGCCGCGCTTTTCACTGAGGCCGTTGACGTAGAAGCGCACGACCATGACGAACAGGGTATCGGCAAGCCTGTCGAGTACGGTCCGCGTGCCCACCGATGAGCCGTCGGCTTCCGCCATCATGAGTTCGCCCAGTGCCGCCAACGCCCTGCCGCCTTCGCGATGGGTGATGACCAGAACTTCGGGCAGTGCATCCAGAATGGGATTCTTGTCGCCCAGCTCGAACTCGAAGAAGCCGCACACCACAACGGTATAAGGTCCTTCACCCTCCTGGATCGGAATCGAGTCTTCTCCCTGCAATACCGGTCCCGCGGAGAGCATGTGCCAGGCATCGTGGGGAAGCACGACCAAATCACCGGGTTCGAGCCGGATAGGCTCGGCCTTCTGCCGCGTATGGAGCCAGGCCCCACCGGTGCCGATGAGATGAAAAGCACCGCGGTGCATGCCGGCCGTGCCGTGTTGCCAAGCACCGCAGAACCGCGGGCTGCCATAGACGCCCGCGCGCAGGTGATACGCCGACAGCACCGACGAGAGCAGGTCGTCTTCTGGACTCATGGACATATATTCGAGACTCCAACATGTTCAGGTTCGCAGCCTTGGCGACGTAGCATGCACTATATCGTCATCTGGATGAGCCCATACCCATGTCTGTTCGAACGATCCTGGCCCTCTGCATCGCCATCCATATGGCCTCATCGGCGGCGGCGGACAAGCTGGTTCTGACCGGCTCCAGCACGGTTGCGCCGCTGGCCGCTGAGCTGGGCAAGCGGTTCGAACTGCAGCACCCGGGTACGCGCATCGATGTGCAGAGCGGCGGCTCTTCGCGTGGCGTGCAGGACGCTCGCAGCGGGGTTGCGGACATCGGCATGGTATCGCGCGCGCTGAAGGCCGACGAGGCAGATCTGCAAGGTTTTGTGCTGGCCCGAGACGGGATTGCCGTGATCGTGCATGCCCGCAATCCGATTCAGTCGCTCACCGACGCGCAGATCGTGGCGATCTACACCGGACAACTGCGGGACTGGCACGACGTCGGTGGGCAGCGTGCGCCGATCACGGTGATCAACAAGGCTCAGGGGCGCGCGACACTGGAACTCTTTCTCGCCCACTTCAAGCTGGACGCCCCACAGATCCGCGCCTCGGTCGTCATCGGCGATAACGAGCAAGGCATCAAGACGCTCGTCGGCAACCCAAACGCCATTGGATACGTCTCCGTAGGCAGTGCCGAGTACGCCGCGGCCCATGGGCAGCCCATCAAGCTGCTGCCGCTGAACGGCATTGCGGCGACAACCGAGAACATTACGAATGGACGGTTCCCACTGGCGCGGCCGCTGCTGCTCGTGACTCGGGGCGAAGCCACGGGCATGGCCAGAACCTTCATCGACTTCGCACGACGTCCGGCCAATCACGATCTGGTCCGGGAGTTTTCGTTTGTCCCGGCACCATAAGCCAATGCGCCGAGACGCCTTTGTTCAAGGCGCGCTCGGCATCAGTGCCGCCGCAGCTGCCCTGGTGCTGTTGTTGGTCGTATGGTTTGTGATGCGTGAGGCGATGCCGGCGGTGACGCAACTGGGGCCGCGCCTTTTCGGGGATGCCGGATGGTATCCAGCAGCCGAGCCCCAGACGGGGCAGTTCAATCTCGCGCCGATGCTGGCCGGCAGCCTCATCGTGGCGACGGGCGCCATACTCGTCGCGGTGCCCGCTGGAATCCTCTCTGCCCTGTACGGGCACGGCGCCGCGCCGACGTGGCTGCGCACGCCGCTCCGCAGCATGCTGGAACTGCTGGCGGGAATCCCGTCCGTGGTCTATGGACTCTGGGGCCTGGTGGTGTTGGTACCGATGATCCAGGGCTGGCAACCGCCAGGTGCCAGCGTACTGGCCGGCATCCTGGTGCTGGCACTGATGATCGTGCCGACGGTCGCACTGTTCGCTGACGCCGCACTGCGCCAGGTGCCCATGCATCTGATCTCGGCGGCCGCTGCGCTCGGCATGCGGCGCTGGACGATCGCAACGAAAGTCATGTTGCCGGCTGCACGTCATGGCATCGGTGCCGGCGTCATGCTCGCCTTCGGCCGCGCACTGGGCGAAACCCTGGCGATGGTCATGGTCTGCGGCAATATCGTGCAGGTGCCCGCGTCGCTGTTCGATCCGGTGCGGACGCTCACCGCGAACATTGCGCTGGAAATGGCGTATGCGCAGGGCGCGCAGCGCAGTGCGTTGTTCGCCAGCGGCCTTGCCCTGCTGGGGCTCGTCATCCTGATCAGCGGCCTTGCGCGTCGCGCCGGAGGCGTTCGACATGCTTGATCGCCTCGCATCGTCCAAGGGCCGATGGCTCGCGCTGGGTGCCACCGCGCTCGTGGCCGGCAGCTTTCTCGCGGTGTTCGGCGACGTGCTTGCGCAGGGCGTGGCCCGCCTGTCCTGGGACTTCCTCACCACCCCGCCAACACAGGGCGGCCGAGGCGGCGGGATCGCACCGTTGCTGGTGTCGACCGGCTTGCTTCTGGCGGTCTGCCTTGCGGTCTGCCTGCCGCTCGCACTGGGCACCGCGCTGTTCCTCACGGAATCGGCCTTCGCGCGCGGTCGCGTCGGCCACGGCCTGAGCTACTGCCTCGACGTACTGGCTGGCGTTCCCTCGATCGTTTTCGGCTTGTTCGGTAATGCCTTCTTCTCTGTCACGCTCGGGCTTGGTTTTTCGATCCTCTCTGGTGGCCTGACGCTGGCCTGCATGGCGCTGCCGCTGCTGGCGCGGGCAACCGAAGAAAGCCTGCGTGCGGTGCCAGTCGAGACGCGCCTCGCCGCCGCGGCGCTCGGTCTGTCGCAGACACGCACGATCGGTCAATTGCTGTTGACCGCGGCAGCCCCCGGTATCGCCGCCGGACTGGTGTTGGCCATCGGCCGCGCGCTGGCGGAAACCGCCGCGCTGATCTTCACCAGTGGCTATGTCGATCGCATGCCGGAATCGCTGCTGGATTCCGGCCGGGCACTCTCGGTGCACATTTATGACCTCGCGCTCAACATCAGCGGCGGCGAGCCCAGCGCGTATGCCACGGCACTGGTGCTGATCGCATTGCTCGTCACGCTGAACCTGCTGAGCCATCGCCTGCTGATGCGCTTTGGCAGCCGTTCCGCAAAAGGCGCCTGGGCATGAGCGCCCGTCACGCCGTATTGCAGACGCGCAAGTTGAGCCTGGCATACGGGGCGCACTACGCATTGCGCGAAGTCTCGATCGGTTTCGCGGCGCGCAGCGTGACCGCCATCATCGGCCCCTCCGGCTGCGGCAAGAGCAGCTTGCTGATGAGCCTGAACCGCCTTACCGATCTGGTCAGCGATTGCCGAATCGAAGGCTGCGTCTGCTTTCACGGCATCAGTGTGCACGATGCCGCCACCGACCTGATCGCATTGCGCCGGCGCGTCGGCATGATCTTTCAGAAGCCGCACCCATTTCCGCTGTCGATCCGACGCAATCTGGAACTGCCCTTGTTGGAGCGCGGCGTTCGGCATCGCGCCGAGCAGGACGCGATCATCGAGCAGGTCCTCACCGAGGTAGGACTCTGGCAGGAAGTTCGCGATCGCCTGCACGGCTCGGCCCTGGCGCTTTCAGGTGGTCAGCAGCAACGACTCTGCATCGCCCGCGCGCTGACGCTGGAGCCCGAAGTCCTGATGATGGACGAGCCCTGCTCAGCGCTCGACCCGATCTCCGGTGCAGTGATCGAAGAACTGATCCTGCGCTTGAAGACGCGCTACACCCTCGTCGTCGTCACGCACAACCTCGCACAGGCGCGGCGCATCTCGGATTACTGCGCGGCGTTCTGGACGCATGAAGGCAGTGGCCGGCTGATCGAGTTCAATCGCACAGACGCGCTGTTCGGCGCCCCCAACGAGCCCTTGGTCGCGGCCTACATCGATGGCCGCCGCGGCTGACCTTCTGACCGAACCCCCTAACGAACGAACGAGATTTCAATATGGACAGCGACTTCAAGACCCATGAGAGCGTGCAGGACTACTACGGGCGGATTCTGCAATCGTCCACTGATCTCAAGACCAGCGCCTGCTGCCTGACGGAAGCCCTGCCCGCGCGCGTCCTCGATGCCTTGAAGAACGTGCACGAGGACGTCAAGAACCGCTTCTACGGCTGCGGCTCGCCGATCCCGTCGGCGCTGGCGGGTTTGAAGGCGCTCGACCTCGGTTGCGGCTCCGGCCTCGACTGCTATGTGCTCGCGCAGCTGGTCGGTGCCGAAGGTCAGGTGACAGGCCTGGACATGACCGAAGCGCAGCTGGAGGTGGCGCGCGGTACACAGGCCTGGCACGCCGAACGCTTCGGCTACGCCAACACACGCTTTGTGCAGGGTTACATCGAGCAACTCGATGGCATCGACGACGCCAGTCTCGATCTGGTCGTCAGCAACTGCGTCATCAATCTCTCGCCGGACAAAGAGCGCGTCTTCCGCGAAATCTTCCGCGTCCTCAAGCCCGGCGGCGAACTCTATTTCGCCGATGTCTTCAGCGACCGGCGGATTCCGGCGGCGCTGGCAGCGGACCCGGTCATGCTCGGCGAGTGTCTCGGCGGCGCCCTGTATGAAGAGGACTTCCGGCGCCTGATGCTGCGTGTCGGCTGCGCGGACGTCCGCATCGTCACCAGCCGTCCGCTGCTGATCAATAACCCGGCGCTGGAACGCCGTGCCGGCAACATCCGCTTCTACTCGCGCACGGTACGCGCCTTCAAGCTCGATCTCGAAGATCGCTGCGAGGACTATGGCCAGGTCGCCATCTATCTCGGCACGCTGCCCGAAGCGCCGCACGCCTTCGACTTCGACGATCACCATCACTTCGTGAGCGGCAAGCCGATGCTGGTCTGCGGCAACACGGCCGATATGCTCGGCGGATCGCGCTATGCGGCGCATTTCCGCGTGCTCGGCGAGAAGGCGCAGCACTTCGGCTTGTTCGATTGCGCACCCCCCGGCGCTGTCGTCGCCGCCAGCCCCGGAGCCTGCTGCTGATGAACATCGCCGTCCGACTCGCCGATCTTCCAGGTTCCGATCACGGTCCGGCGTTCGAAAGCCTGCTGGCAGAGCATGCGCTGGCCTTGCCGCCGATCGACGTCCAGACCCTGCAGGTCAACCTGACCAAGCTGTGCAACCAGGCCTGCCGGCATTGCCATGTCGATGCCTCGCCGGCACGAACCGAGCAGTTGTCATCCGCGCATGTCGATCGTGTGTTGGCGATCCTGGCCGAGTACCCGCAGGTCAGCCAGCTCGATCTCACCGGCGGGGCGCCGGAGCTGCATCCGGATTTCGAACGCCTCGTCATCGGCGCCACAGCGCTCGGCAAACACGTCATGGTGCGACACAACCTGACGGTGCAACTCGACGGTCATCCGAAAACGGGACAGTCGATGGTTCATCTCCCCGCCTTCTTCGCCGAGCACCGCGTCGAGGTCATTTCCTCGCTGCCGTGCTACGGCGAGAAGAACACCGACACCCAGCGCGGCAAAGGCGTCTTCGAAAAGTCCATCACCGCGCTGCACCGGCTCAATGCCGTCGGCTATGGCCAGCCCGATTCCGGGCTCACGCTGACGCTGGTCTACAACCCGCTCGGGCCGTCGCTGCCGCCGCCGCAAGCCGGTCTGGAAGCGGACTACCGCCGCGAGCTGGCCGAGCACCACGGCATCGTCTTCAGCCGTCTGTTCACCATCACCAACATGCCAATCCATCGCTTTGCGCTGCACTTACACAAGGACGGCCAGTACGAACGCTACATGAACACCTTGCTGGCGGCCTTCAACCCGCAGGCGGCCGAGGGCGTGATGTGCCGGCGTCTGATCAGCGTGGACCATGCGGGGCGCCTGTTCGACTGCGACTTCAACCAGCAGCTCGGCATCGCGGCGCGTGATGCCGACGGCCAGGCAATGACTCTCAATCACTTCGACCAAGCGCGTCTGCTGAACCGCGCGATCCGTTTCGATCGCCACTGTCTGGGGTGCACCGCCGGCGCGGGCTCCTCCTGCGGTGGCGCGCTTTCCACCTGAGGAATTCATCATGCATCGCATCAAGGCACTCTTTGTTTCGTTCTACATGATGGCGCTGATGGCCGGGCTGATCGTCGCGGCCACGCGCTTATGGACCACACCGCAGGCATGGGCCTGGTGGGGTGTCGTGTTGGCATCCGGCGTGCCAATAGCGTTCTTCATGCACCTGTTCATGGGTTCAACCGCACGGACCAGTGCCAACCTCAACGGGATTCCGATTGCCGGTGGCGTGGGAACTGCCGTCGCGCTCGCCGATGCCGGACCCGGCCTAGCGGCCGGCATCGCCTTGTTCAACGGCGTGCTGCTGTCACTGCTCTACATTCGCTGGTACTCGCGCTTCAGTGCGCGTCCCCGCGAGCTGCTCGGGGTTGGAAAACTGCTGCCCGATCTGGGACTGGTCGACATCGATGGCCGCGAGTTGCGCACCCGCGAGCTGACCCAAAAGCCCGCGCTGTGGCTGTTCTATCGCGGCAACTGGTGCCCGCTGTGCATGGCACAGATCAAGGAAGTCGCGGCCGAGTACCGGCGACTCGCCGATCGCGGCGTCGAGGTCTTCCTCATCAGCCCGCAGCCGCAGGACCACACGCGCAGTCTCGCACAGCGCTTCGAGGCCCCCATGCGCTTCCTGACCGATCGCGACAATCGGGTCGCCGCGCAACTCGGTATCCTCGCCAAAGGTGGCTTGCCGATGGGCATGCAGGCTTTGGGTTACGACTCCGATGTGCCGATGCCGACGGTGTTCATCACCGCTGCGGGCGGTCGCATCGTCTACAGCGATCTCACGGACAACTACCGTATCCGGCCCGAGCCCGCCGATTTCATTACTGCACTGAATCGCGCAGGACTCTGACATGAGCGCTCCCCTGCTGCGACGCCTCGTGATTGGCCTGCTCATCGCGATGACGATCGTGGCGTTCTTCGTGCTGGATCTCGGACGTTACTTGTCGCTCGATTTCCTACACGCGCAGCATGGTGTGCTGCAGGCTTGGCGCAATGAACAGCCCCTGATCGCGGCCGCCAGCTTTTTTACCATCTACGTGCTGGCGACAGCGCTCTCGGTACCAGGCGCTGTCGTGCTGACCTTGGCGGCGGGCGCGATCTTCGGGCTGTGGTGGGGGCTTATTATCGTCTCGTTTGCCTCGACGCTGGGCGCGACGGGCGCCTTCCTCGCTGCCCGTTATCTGCTGCGCGATGCGATCGAGGCCCGCTACGGCGATCGACTTAAGGCGCTCAATGCCGGCATTGAGCGCGACGGTGCGTTCTATCTGTTCACGCTGCGACTGGTGCCCTTGTTTCCATTTTTCCTCATCAACCTGCTGATGGGTCTCACCGCGATGCCGGCGCGGCGCTTCTTCTGGGTGAGCCAGCTCGGCATGCTGGCGGGCACCCTGGTCTATGTGAATGCCGGCACCCAGCTTGCGCAGCTGCATTCGCTGGCCGACATCCTGTCGCCGGGGCTGATCGGCGCCTTCGTCCTGCTCGGCCTCTTTCCCTATCTGGCCCGAGGCCTCGTCAATGCCGTACGGTCGCGCGAAATCTATCGCGGCTTTCGCCGGCCGACGCGGTTTGATCGCAACCTGATCGTGATCGGTGCCGGCAGCGGCGGGCTGGTCAGCGCATATATCGCGGCCGCGGTTCGCGCCAAGGTGACACTGATCGAGAAGCACCAAATGGGCGGCGACTGCCTGAATACCGGCTGCGTGCCATCCAAGGCGCTGATCCGCTCGGCGAAGTACGCCAGTCAGCTGCGGCGTGGCAGCGAGTTCGGCTTTGACAAGGTTGCGGGTGAAGCCGACTTCGCCAAGGTGATGGATCGCGTCGCGCAGATCGTCAAAGCAATTGCGCCACATGACTCGGTCGAGCGCTTCACCGCGCTGGGCGTGGAATGTGTCCTGGGCGAAGCAAAGCTGGTCGATCCGTGGACCGTCGAAGTCAATGGCGGACGCCTGAGCGCACGGAACATCATCCTGGCCACCGGCGCGGAGCCCTTCGTGCCGCCGATCCCGGGGCTCGCAGAGGTCGGTTATCTGACGTCCGACACCATCTGGCAGCTGCGCGAGCAGCCGAAGCGATTGATCGTACTTGGCGGCGGGCCGATCGGCTCCGAGCTTACACAGGCTTTCGCGCGACTGGGCTCCCAGGTGACGCAGATTGAAATGCTGCCGCGACTGCTGGTGCGCGAGGACCCGGAGGTCTCGGAACTCGTCATCGACCGCTTCCGCGCCGAGGGCGTCGATGTGCGCGTCAACACCCGGGCCAAGGCCGTGGTCATCGAAAACGGTGAGAAGCTTCTGGTCTGCGAGTCCGAAGGACGCGAGGAGCGCGTGGCCTTCGATGCCATCCTGGTCGCGGTTGGCCGTGTGGCGCGGCTCAAGGGCTTTGGACTCGAAGAACTGGGCGTCAAGACCGGGCGCACGATTGCGGTCAACGAGTTCCTGCAGACGAGCTTCCCCAATATCTACGCCGTCGGTGACGTGGCCGGGCCGTTCCAGTTCACCCACACCGCGGCACACATGGCGTGGTATGCCACCGTCAACAGCCTGTTCAGCCTCTTCCTCACCCTGCGGGGCGGGCCGTTCAAGGTCGATTATTCGGTCATTCCCTGGGCCACGTTCACGGAGCCAGAGGTCGCGCGGGTGGGTCTCAACGAGACGGAGGCGCAGGAGAAAGGCATTGCCTATGAAGTCGTTCGCTATTCATTGAAAGAGCTTGACCGGGCCATTGCCGATGGCGAGGCGCATGGCTTCGTCAAGGTGTTGACGGTGCCGGGCAAGGACCGGATTCTCGGCGTCACCATCGTTGGCGATCATGCCGGTGACCTGCTGGCCGAGTATGTGCTGGCGATGAAACACCGCATCGGCCTGAACAAGATCCTCGGCACCATTCATATCTATCCCACGCTGGCCGAGGCCAACAAGTACGTGGCCGGCCTCTGGAAGCAGGCGCACCAGCCGGAGCGCCTGCTGCGCTATGTCGATCGATTCCACACCTGGAGAAGAGCGTGAAGCACATGCTGAACTTTTTGAGGATGATGCTGATGATGACCGCCACGATGTTGAGCACCGCTGCCATGGCCTTTGATCACGACTACGCGGCCTACGCCGCGGTCCTGCATAAGCATGTGCGATGGACGGCGGATGGGCATAGCAGTGTCGTTGACTACACCACGCTCAAGCATGAGCAGGAAGCCTTGGATGGCGTGTTATCGACATTCTCTGCAGTCGACAAAGCGGATTTCGAGCGCTGGGAAGCCGCCGCTCAGATGGCCTTTCTGATCAACGCTTACAACGCATTCACATTGAAACTGATCCTGACTCGATATCCCGATATCCGCTCGATTCGCGAGTTCGGCACTGTCTGGAGTTCTCCCTGGAAGCAGGACTTTTTCACGCTTTTTGGCGAGCGTCGAACCCTGGACTGGATCGAGCATCGGCAACTGCGTCCGCGCTATCACGACGCCCGCATCCATTTCGCTGTCAACTGCGCGTCGATCGGCTGCCCGGCGCTGCGGCCTGAGCCTTACCGGGCGGCGCGTCTCGACACGCAGCTGACCGATCAGCAGAGACGCTTTCTGACCGACCGTTCGCGCAATCTCTTCAATGCGAGCCGTGGTGTGCTGAGCGTTTCGCCAATCTTCAAGTGGTATAGCGAGGACTTTATGGCAGACAACAAAGGACTCGAGGCCTGGCTGGCGAGTCAGGCGAGCCTTCTGGCGGATACGCCGATCGATCAGGCGCGAATCGCCAAAGGACAGTTCAAGCTCGACTACCTGTCGTATGACTGGAAGCTCAACGCGCCGAGCAGTCACCGCTGATCGATCCCGATCAGATCCCTCATTCAACTTTCAGGAGCGTCCCTATGTTCAATCTGTTTCCTTACCTCAGAAACCTTAAGCTGCCCTTGATCAGCTTGCTCCTTGCCGGATTCATGATGGCGTGCCAGGCAGCCGAGGCGCCACAGGCAGAGCCGTTCTCGGAAGCGCGACTGAAGGCGCTTCAGGCCGAGAACGCCTTGGTGCTGGTGGATATCGCTGCCGACTGGTGCCCAACTTGCCGCAAGCAGAAAGCCATCCTGGCGAAGTTTCAGAAGACGCATCCAGACGCCAAGCTCAATATACTGACGGTGGACTTCGAGAAGCAGAAGGATTGGGTCATTCACTTCAAGGCGCCCCGCCAGTCCACATTCGTGCTGTTCAAGGGCACGACGCAGCGCTGGTTCGCGGTCGCCGAGACGCGCGAGGACGTGATCTTCGACGAACTGCTCAAGGCCGCCGCGCCGTGAGCTTGGGCGCGGCCCAGATCATGCTTTCGGCAGGTGCCGGGGCCCTGGGCGTGCTGTCACCTTGCGTCTGGCCGCTCGTCCCGATCGTCATGTCGAGCGCAGCAACGAGCGGACGCAGCGGGCCGTGGTTTCTGACAGCGGGATTGAGCCTGTCCTTCGCGCTGGCCGGCACCTTGCTGACGTTCGTGCTGGTCAGCGCGGGACTGGATCCGGAATTCTTCCGGTTATTGTCTGGCGGTATGCTGTTGATCGTTGCCGTCGTGCTATTGATTCCCTCAGCGGGGACTTGGCTCAATCTGCGCCTGTCGCGAGTGACCGGGCGCCTCAATCCGACCGCCTCGGCTTCCGTATCTGGCACCGGTCAGTTCGGTATCGGACTCCTGCTGGGTTTGGTCTGGCTTCCGTGCGTTGGCCCCACCTTGGGGGCCGCGATCGCGCTGGCGTCGATGGGGCAGGATTTTCTACCGGCGTTCCTGGTGATGCTGGCCTACGGTCTCGGCACCGGCCTCGTCCTGCTGATGGCCGGCCTCACATCGCGACAGGTACTGCTGCGGCTACGGCCCTCGCTGCTTGCCGGTGCGACGCGCGGCAAACAGTGGCTGGGATGGACGATCGCCCTACTTGGGTTGCTCGTACTGACCGGCATCGACAAGCGCCTGGAAGCCGTGGCGGTGCAGTGGCTACCGACATGGCTATTCAGCCTGTGAGATCGCCTGTTCTGCTCCTGCTGACGCTGAGGGTGGCGACGGGAACGAGCCACGCCCAATGGGGATGGTATCCCTTCGGGCCGCAGACACTCGCGGAAGTCGAAGTGCGGATCGCGCGCCAATTCCCCGATGTTCCGCAATGGGATCCTGCAGCGCTCGCGACCAGCGAACATCCACCCGTGGTGCTCGACGTCAGGGAGCCCGAGGAGCACGAAGTGAATCACCTTTCCGGCGCCATTCGTATCGGGCCGGATGCCTCGCTGTCGGACACTTCCCGTGTTCTCGGCGGCGCGTCGATCCTGCGCTACTGTTCGGTGGGTCGGCGCCGCTCGATCATGGCCAACCGTATTCGCGCAGGGCTTCTGGCGGATGGCGCCAGCGAGGTAGCCAATCTTCGCGGCGGTATCTTCGCGCGGGCCATCGAAGAGTCGCCCACTGGTCAATGCGAACGGTCCAACCCGGCAGATCCACGCGTTCGATTCGTACTGGGCGAAGCTACTGCCCCAGTCCGTACGTTCGTTCCTGAGTGACGCTCATGCACGTTCTCGGCATTCCGGAGTTGATGTGGCGGCTGAGCGCATTCGCGGGGATTTTTGCGATCATGGCGCTGGCCGAGGCGCTGTGGCCGCGTCGTCAGCGACGGCTGGGACGAGCGCAGCGCTGGGCAACCAACCTCAGCATCATGGTGCTGGGTGCCGGCGTGATCCGACTACTGGCCGCTCTGTCGGTGCCGCTGGTCGCTGGCGCGGTGGCGCTCTGGGCGGAGCAAACACAGACCGGGCTGTTGCACGGACTGGACTTGCCGGCATGGCTGGCGTTCACCGTCAGCCTGCTGCTGCTCGATCTGCTGATCTGGGCTCAGCACGCGGCTTTTCATCGCGTGCCGCTGTTCTGGCGGCTGCACCGGGTGCATCACGCCGATCGCGAAATCGATGCCTCCACCGCCTTGCGTTTCCATCCGATCGAGATCGGGCTGTCCATGCTGATCAAGAGCGCCGCGGTGCTGCTGCTGGGTGCGCCAGCCCTTGCCGTCATGATATTCGAGATCGTCCTCAACGCCATGGCAATCTTCAATCACGCCAACGTCCGGCTTCCGGAACGCGTGGACCGGATGCTGCGGCGCCTGCTGGTGACACCGGACATGCATCGCATCCATCACTCAACCGATCCGCGCGAGCATCACCGCAATTTCGGCTTCAACCTGTCGATCTGGGACCGCTGGTTCGGCAGTTACGTCGCATCGCCGCGGGCAGGCCATGTCGGGATGCAGATCGGCTTGCCCGAGTTCCTGTCCAATGATCCGAGCCGGCTGTGGTGGAGTTTGCAGCTGCCCTTTGCGCGCGCCAGCGTCCCTTCGGATTCGCCGCCGGCGAATGACAGTGCCGGCGGGCCTCATGGACGGTGATGGCGGCATGGCCAGGTCCACAACGCCCGTGACCGATACCCTTGACGCATCGATCTCGATCATCGTGCCCATGCTCAATGAGCGCGCGGCGCTGCCCGAATTGCTGTCTCATCTCGCCGCATTACGCGGGCGCGGATGCGAGGTATGGCTGGTCGATGGCGGCAGTGACGACGGCTCGCCCGAGCTGGCCATTGCACGGGGATATCCCGTATTGCACAGCGAGCGAGGTCGGGCGCGCCAGATGAATGCGGGCGCGGGCGCCGCCAGCGGCAGCGTCTTGCTGTTCCTCCACGCTGATACGCGGTTACCCGGTGATGCCGATCGCTTGCTGGCCCGCGCGCTCGCAACGAGCGGTCGGATCTGGGGGCGCTTCGATGTGCGCATCGCCGGTCGTTCCCGGTGGCTGATCCTGGTGGCGACGCTGATGAACTGGCGATCCAGGCTCACCGGCATAGCGACCGGCGATCAGGCGATCTTCGTGCGGCGAGACGCCTTTGCGGCCGTTGGCGGGTTCCCCAATCAACCGCTGATGGAGGACATCGAGCTTGCCAGGCGGCTCAAACGCATCTCAAGACCGCTCTGCATCAAGACGCGCGCGACAACCTCGGGGCGACGTTGGGAAGCGCGCGGCGTATGGCGAACCATCCTGTTGATGTGGTCGCTGCGCTTTGCCTACTGGCGCGGCGCGTCAGCGGACTCCCTGGCGGCACGCTACCGATGAGCACCGTCCGCATCGTCATCTTTGCCAAGGCCCCCAGGGCCGGTCAGGCCAAGACTCGCCTGATTCCGGCCTTGGGCGCTGCAGGCGCTGCTGCGCTCGCCGAACGGATGCTGCTGCAGACCGTGCGGCAGGCGGAGCGGGCACAACTGGGCTGCGTCGAGCTTTGTTGCGCGCCGCTGGATGATTCTGCCTGGCAAGGTCTGCACCTGCCGGAGACGCTGATCATGAGCGATCAGGGGGGTGGCTCTCTCGGCGAGCGCATGGCACGCGCGAGCCAGCGCGTCCTGAGCTCTCACGAATCCGTGCTGTTGATCGGCACCGACTGCCCCGGGCTCACCGCCGAGCGGCTTCGCGAGGTAGCGAAAGCACTGAGCACGGCCGATGCCGTCGTGGTTCCCGCCGTCGATGGTGGCTATGTGGCGCTCGGCCTGCGTCGCTTCGATCCGCGCGTCTTCGAGGATATCCCTTGGGGCACGAGCGAAGTCGCCGCCAGGACCTTGGCGCGATTCACCCTTCTGCGATGGAGGCACCACGTATTGGCGGCCGAGCACGACATCGACGAGCCCTCCGACCTGCAGCATCTGCCCAATACGTGGCACACGCTGCCGGGCGCACGAACGACATCGCTCCCCGGTAACGCTGAACCCTGAAAAGGAGCGGAGGAGCGGGAATGGCCACACCTGAAAGCCTGACAACGACGTCGCCAAAGAACGAGCTGTCTGACCGGTGTGCTCTCGCGCGTTTGTGCAAGATCGCAGACGTCATCCGGCGTCCTGCTCATCTGAAACGTACCGTGCTGACGGCGCTCCTGGTCGGCAGCTGGCTGACATTCTTCAATCTGGGCGGTGCATTGGTGGCGAATGCCCTGACTTGGCCGCTTGCCCTCAAGATTGCCTTGAACTACGCAACGCCGTTTGTCGTTGCCAATATCGGGCTGCTGTCCCGAGTACCGCGTTGAAGTTGAATGGGCGCTTCGTCATTACGCCTCGTGCAATTCTTCTCGCAGCAATTACCTGTCCACATTTACGGCACGAGATGGCCGAGTGTGCCGGCGGATGTGTGTCTCCGGTTTTACCGATGTCCATCCTGCGCGCCTGAACCGCGTCAGTCATGCGTGGAGGCGCTAGGTCAATCGACCACGATCCTGAACAATCTGGCCAACCGCCTCGACAAGAGCATCAGTCGCATGGGACGCGGATCGAATCGCGTCGGCGCATTCGAGACGTTCAGACATAACGACGCGACGCTGGGACCTACTACGCATCTACCCATCGAACTACGCTGCTCGCACTGAATCGGTCTATGGATACAAATCGATTGAGCTTGCGTTCTAAAGAAACCGCGGAGGACCAGTGATGATGCAAGCCGAGCAGGTCGCGCGCGTTAACTCCTTGGCCGTCGCGGTCGTCTTTCTTTGCGCACTCGTCACTGGTCTCTCGCCGACCCGCATGAGATGGGTGCAATAAGAACGTCATGAAGCCACACCCGGTCATGCGGTGCTTTCACGCGAACAAGTCAGGTGCCTTGTGAAATGGCTGCTACGCTGGCTCGGTCGCCGGCTGGCGCTGTTTCTCACCAAGCCAACGCATGTGCATGGCACAGGATCCGCCACACGCGCCGATCGCCTCATACTTTGCCTCCGGCCTGGGGATGTGCTGCTCGTGGAGGGCAACAGCCGCATCAGTACGGCGATCAAGTACCTGACTCAGTCAACCTGGTCTCATGCCGCCCTTTATGTGGGCGATCAACTGGAGCAGTTCGGCAATGATCGTCGTCACTGTTTCATTGAGGCGGACACCGTAGAAGGTGTGAGGAGCGTGGGGGTCGCAGAGTTTGCAGGTTTGCACATGCGTATATGCCGTCCCGTCGGCCTCAGCGAATCCGAGCGTCAAGCTGTCACGGCGTATGCAATCTCGCATCTTGGAAACCAGTACGATCTGCGCAATGTTTTCGACCTGGCACGCTATCTCTTGCCCACACCACCGGTCCCGCTGCGGTTCCGGAGACGAATGCTTGCGCTCGGAAGCGGCGATCCGACGCGCGCTATCTGTTCGACGCTGATCGCACAGGCCTTCCAGGCGATTCGCTATCCCATCTTGCCGCTCATCGACCGGCGAAGCGCGGATAACGCGAACTGTCCGGGCTGTGTTGAGGAAATTCTGCGCGTCCGGCATCACAGCCTGTTTGCACCCCGTGACTTTGACGTGTCGCCGTATTTCCAGGTTGTCAAGCCCAGCCTCGAGGCGGGTTTCGACTTCCATGGCCTGAACTGGGACGACACATCGGCGGAATAGCGCATCGATGCGCCAATGCTTTTCGAGACGGCGAAACGATCGAGTTGGGAGCGATCACCCCGACCCTTTTCAAGTTCAGGCGAGCCCATTGCCTATCCGGGGGCGCGATCAGACGAAGCTCCGCATGCCTGGATTCAACAGCTCGCCTGATCGATCAACAGGTGGCGCAACCGCCGCATGTTCTCTACCTCCCGCTGCCGATTCATGCAGCATTTCTTAGACGGAGATTGTGTATGACTGCCGAGTACAAGATTAGCCTGCCGTTGCAAACGCCGGAGACCGCGCAAGCCGATGCGCCAGAAGGCCTCCTCGCCGCGAAGAAGGCTCTGGGGTTCATCCCGAACATGTATGGCGCCATGTCGAATGCGCCCGCGCTGTTTGCCGTATACAACGCCGGCTACGCACGCTTTCGCGCTGAATCAGGCTTTACGCCGGCCGAGCAAGAGGTGATCTTCCTGGTCGTAAGCCGTGGCAATGGCTGCGCCTACTGCATGAGCGCACATAGCTTTGTTGCCGACGCAATGAGCAAGGTGCCGGCTGAGGTCACCAATGCCATTCGCGATGGCCGCGCCATACCCGACGCCAAGCTGCAGGCACTCGCGACGTTTACGGAGGTCATGTTCAACAGCCGCGGCAAGCCGACCAAGGCTGATGCGCAAGCCTTCCTCGATGCTGGATACAGCGAGCGCCAGATGCTGGAGATCATCCTGGCAATCGCAGTGAAGACCTTGAGCAACTACACCAACCATCTCTTTCACACCCCGCTGGATGAAATCTTTGCCGATCGAAAGTGGCAAGCCGACGCTTGATGGGTGACAGCAGGTCGCGGATCACGGCGCCGTGATCCGCGGCATCAGATGTCACCACGCACTTTTCCGCTCACTCCCCTGCAAGCACATCGATGATCGGGCAGTTATCGCGGCCGTCACCGGCATCGCATTGCTGGATCAGCCCCGTCAACGCCTCCCGTATCGCGGCGAGGTCGGCCATTCGCTGTTCGATGAGGGCGAGCTTGCGCGCGGCCAGTGCGCGCGTGTCGGCACACGGGCAGGCCGTATCCAGCTTCAGCAGGCCACCCACCTCGGACAGCGTGAAGCCAAGACCCTGCGCTCGTTTGATGAAGTGAAGGCGCTTTGCCTGCTGCTGGGAATAGCGGCGATACCCAGTCCGCGGCCTCTCCGGCTCGTCGAGCAGCCCCAGTCGCTGGTAATAGCGCACCGTCTCGATGTTCACTCCCGCCGCTGCGGCGAGTTTGCCGATCGTCAGTTCCGTTGCCATCGCACACCTCTTGACTCCGTACCTCGGTACGGAGCTTAGAGTAGCGCCTTCGATACCATTCTTCATGGAAGCGGCATGCAACTCACAGGCAAATCTTCGTTGATCGCGAGTGCCGCGGCTGCCATCGGCGCATCGGTATGCTGCGTGGGGCCGCTCGTGCTGCTGGCGCTCGGCGTCGGCGGATCGTGGCTTGGCCATCTGACCTCGATGGAACCATACCGGCCGTTCTTCGTTGGCCTGACGCTGATCTTTCTCGCCTTCGCCTTCCGGCAGCTTTATCTCGTACCGCAAGTGTGTGCGCCGGGAACGCCCTGCGCCGACTCGAACACCATCAAGCGCCAGCGACGGATCTTCTGGATCGTCGGCGTACTGCTGCTGAGTCTGCTTGCCGTTCCGCTGTTGGCCCCGTTGTTCTACTGAAAAGGAAGACCCGGATGCGCAAATCTTTCCTGCAACTGATCGCGCTCATGGCGTTGCCGCTGGCCGCTTTCGCTTCCGCCCCACAAACGGTCACGCTCGATGTTCAGAACATGAACTGCGCGGTGTGCCCCATCACCGTCAAGAAATCCCTGCAAGCCGTACCGGGCGTGAGCGATGTCAGCATCGACTTCCCGAAGAAGACCGCTCGCGTCACCTTCGATCCCGACCAGGCCACGCCCGCAGACCTGACGGCGGCCACCACCCATGCCGGGTACCCTTCGACCGTGCAGAAGTGAAGCCGGCATGAACGCCATCGTGTTGGAGTCGGTGATCACCTGCCCCCGGTGCGGCACCTCGAAGGCCGAGATCATGCCGACGGACGCCTGCCAGTTCTTCTACGAGTGCAGCCATTGCAAGACGCTGCTCCGCCCGAACGCAGGCGACTGCTGCGTGTTCTGCTCGTACGGCTCGGTGAAGTGCCCATCGATCCAGGAGCAAGGACGCTGCTGTAGCTGATCCGCAAAGAGGCTTACACTTTGTTCATGGTGCGACGGCTTGCCATCTTCTTCGTTCTCATCGCCATCCTGACCTCGCAGGTCAGCGTGAACGTGGCGTATGCGTGCGGGATGATGGGCGGCGCACCGGTGGTCCTGAAGCACTGCTGCTGCGACCCAAATACGGCGACACCCGACGGCGATGAAGCGGCTAGCCACAAGGGCTGCTGCCACGCGGTGGTCGAGATCGCGACGGGCCCAGGCGATCAGAGCGGGCTCGTTTCCTCCGTCAAACTGCCGAGTTTCGATCCGCAGCCGCTACTGGCCCTGCTGATTCCCGTGCTGCTGTCGCTGGCCCTTCCTACTCAGACCGCGTTTGTGGCATGGGACGAAGTCGGCGACCACGGTCTTTACGGGACCGATCTCTACCTGAGAACACAGAGACTGCGGCTGTAAAACCCACGTTTCGACCGGGGCATCCGCCCCGGCATGACCCCGTTGTTGACCCCGTTGTTGACCCCTTCGTCAACACCCGTCATCCCATCGAAATGTGATGTCTCTCATGTCGACCCTTCGTTTGTCGCGTGCCCTCGTCGGCACGCTGTTGCTCGTCTCCAGTGCCCTGTCCACGCAAGGGCAGGCGCGTCCCCGTGATCCGCTGTGGCATCCGGTCGCCAGCATCAAGGCAACCACCGAAAAGCCCTGCGGCCCCATCGTGAAGCCAGCTTGGTCCGGCCAGCGCGGCGCCGTACCGATCCATCGTTAAGGCCATCCGCCGCGTATCGCACATGCGCTCCCAGACGGACATTGCTCCGTCGAGGGACTGCTGCGGAGTCTGGGAGACAATCATGTCGTACCGAAAATTGAAGCTCGTTCTTTTTGCCTTGCTGTATTGGCTGGGCAACGCTGTGACGCGTGCCGATGACTTGAGCACTGCCCTCGAACTGCCGGACGCGCAGCGCCTGGCCCTTACGCAACAGCCCTTGCTGGAGGCACAGGCGCAGGCCGTCACGGCCGCGCGCGAGAATGCGATCGCCGCAACCCAGCTTCCCGATCCCAAGCTCACGGTCGGGCTCGCCGATTGGCCGATCGAGGGCGCGGAACGCTACTCGCTGCGCCGCGACGACTTCACGATGGTCACGGCCGGCGTCACGCAGGATTTCCCGCATGCGGAAAAGCGTCGCCTGCGCGGTGCGCGCGGCGAACACGAAGCGGAATTGGCGGAACAGGTGCTCACTGCCAACCGGCTGATGGTCGCGCGCGACGCCGGTCTGGCGTGGCTGAATGCGTGGAAGCCGGAACGTTACCTGGAACTCCTGCGCGCTTCCGAGCGTGAAGCGGAGTTGCAGGTGCAGGCCACCGAGATCGCCTACACCGCAGGCCGCGCGACGCAGGCCGAAGTGCTGGCAGCGCGGGTTTCGCTGGAACTGCTGCGCGACGAAACCGCTGATGCCGAGCAGCAGGCGCAAGACGCGCGAGGAGCATTGTCGCGCTGGATTGGCAACAACGAGGCCCAGCGCCCGCTGAGCGCATCACTGCCCTCATGGGCACCGCCGGCTCCGCTGGAGGACGCGCTGGCGAAGCTTCGCGCGCACCCTCACCTCAACGCCGAAACCAAGCGCGTCGCCATCGCGGAAGATGATGTGGCCCTGGCCAAGCAGGCCTACAAGCCGGACTGGGGGATCGAGCTAGGCTACGGTCATCGGCCGGATTTCGCCGATTTCGTCAGCGTCAATGTCACCGTCGATCTGCCGGTGTTCACCGGCGACCGTCAGGACCGCAACCTTGGCGCCAAGCTGGCCGAGCAGGAACAGGCAGAGGAATCCCGCGAGGACATGTTCCGTCAGGAAGAAGCGGAGCTTCGGCGCCACTGGGAAAGCTGGCAGCGCTTGCAGGACCGAGTGACCCGGTTCGATTCCATCATCCTGCCGCAGAGCGAGCAGCGCACGGCTGCTGCCCTGGCCACGTGGCAGGCCGGGCAAGGCACGCTCGCGGCGGTACTCGACGCACGCCGCATGGCGCTGGACAACCGTATGAAACGCCTCAACCTCGTGACGGACGCGGCCAGGCGGCGCGTGCATCTGCTGTATTTCGCCGGAGAATGAAATGAAGAAGATCGTTCTGCTCATGGTCGTCGTGCTGCTCAGCGCCGGTGCCGGCGCCTGGATCACCGAGCTGCATATGACATCCGGCGGTGCCGACATGGCGATGCCATCAGATCTGCCTGAGAATGAGCCTCGCCACCAGCATGTGCTCGTCAAGAAGACCGATGCTGGTCCCGCTGCCGGAGCGTCTGCGGACGAGCGCAGGCCGCTTTATTGGTATGACCCGATGAAGCCGGACCAGCATTTCGATCAGCCCGGCAAGTCGCCCTTCATGGACATGCAGCTGGTCCCCAGGTATGCCGACGCTGCGGCAGGCAGCGGCGGCAAGCTCATCTCGATAGACCCGCGCGTGGTGCAGAACCTCGGCATCCGTACCGCCGCCGTGGAGCGCCGCAGCCTTGCGCGCGAACTGCGCGCCGCTGGCAGCGTTGCGGTCAACGAGAACCGGATCGAGGTTGTCCAGACCCGCACCTCCGGCTGGATCGAACGCCTGCATGTGCGCGCGCTGAATGACCGCGTGCGCAAAGGCCAGGTACTGGCGGAAATCTATTC
Organism: Candidatus Macondimonas sp.; assembly: GCA_049664005.1. GTDB lineage: Bacteria > Pseudomonadota > Gammaproteobacteria > UBA5335 > UBA5335 > Macondimonas. The sequence goes on along the minus strand of JBATEM010000198.1, from coordinate 13,588 downwards.
GCCTGAGCTTTATGCGGCGCAACAGGAATTCATACTGGCGTCTCGTGCCCAGGATGCGGCGCTGAGCTTGGCGGCCCGCCAGCGCCTGCTCCTGCTCGGCTTGAGCGAGACGCAGGTGATGCGGCTGGAGCACAGCGGGCAAGCCCAGCGGCGCGTGGCCTACTACGCTCCCGTCGATGGCATCGTGACAGAGCTGGGCGTGCGCGACGGCGCACAGGCCAGCCCCGGGATGACGCTCTATATGCTGGCCGACCTGTCGCAGGTCTGGGTCAATGCCGAAGTACCGGAGGCGCAGGCCGCAAGCTTGGCGGCCGGTGCGTCGGTGGCAGCAACGCTGGCCGGGTTGCCCGACCGCAGCTTCTCGGGTCGGATCGACTACGTCTATCCCGAAGTCGATCCCCAGACCCGGACCTTGCGGGTCCGCGCGGTGCTGGACAACAAGGAACTGCTGCTCAAGCCTGGCATGTTCGCCGAAATGGCACTCGACAAAGGTGAATCGCGCGAAGCGCTGCTGGTGCCCAGCGAGGCACTCATCCGCACCGGCACACGCAGCACCGTGATCGTGGCCGAGGGCGACGGACGCTTCCGGCCGGTGGAGGTCCGTCTGGGCTTGCAGCGTGACGGACACACCGAAGTGCTCGAAGGGCTGGAGGAAGGCCAGAAGGTCGTCGCGTCGGGCCAGTTCCTGATCGATTCCGAAGCCAACCTGCGCGGCGCGTTCAGTACGCTGGACACGGCTGACAAGCCGGCAGAAAAAATGGGGACGGAGAAGGGCCCATGATTGCTTCCCTGATCCGCTGGTCCATCGCCAACCGTTTTCTGGTGCTGATGGTGACGCTCATGGTCACCGCTGCAGGCATCTACTCGGCGGCGAAGACGCCTCTGGATGCGCTTCCGGACCTGTCCGACACGCAGGTGATTATCCGCACGGTCTATCCCGGTCAGGCGCCGCAGGTCGTCGAGGATCAGGTCACCTATCCACTGGCCACGACGATGCTCTCGGTGCCGGGCGCGAAGAACGTGCGCGGCTACTCGTTCTTCGGCGACTCCTTCGTTTACGTGCTGTTCGACGATGGCACCGATCTGTACTGGGCACGCTCGCGCGTGCTGGAGTATCTGAGCCAGGTGCAGGGACGCCTGCCAGCGACCGCGAAATCCTCGCTCGGGCCGGACGCCTCTGGCGTCGGCTGGGTCTACGAGTACGCGCTCGTGGATCGCAGCGGCCAGCACGATATCGCCGAGTTGCGCAGCTTGCAGGACTGGTTCCTCAAGTACGAGCTGAAGACCGTCGTCAACGTGGCCGAGGTCGCCAGCATCGGCGGTTTCGTCAGCCAGTATCAGATCGTGCTGCAGCCCGAGCGCATGCAGGCGCTGGGCGTGTCGCAGCAGACCATCGTGCAGGCCATCCAGGACGCCAACGGCGAAACCGGCGGCTCTGTGCTGGAGCTGGGCGAGGCCGAATACATGGTGCGCGCCAGCGGCTACCTGAAGTCGCTCGACGATTTCCGCATCATTTCGATCGGCCTCGGCCAGAACGGCACGCCGATCCTGCTCGGCGACGTGGCCTTCGTGCAGCGCGGCCCGGAAATCCGCCGCGGCATCTCGGAGCTGAACGGCGAAGGTGAAGTGGTTGGCGGTGTCATCGTCATGCGCAGCGGCAAGAATGCGCTGGAGACGATCGATGCGGTCAAGCGGAAGCTGGAGTCGTTGCAATCTGGCTTGCCCAAAGGCGTCGAGATCGTGCCGGTCTACGACCGCTCCGACCTGATCCTGCGCGCGGTGGACAACCTACAGCGCAAGCTGATCGAGGAATTCATCGTTGTCGCGCTGATCTGCGCCGTGTTCCTATTGCACCTGCGCTCGGCCTTTGTTGCGATCGTCTGCCTGCCTATCGGCGTGCTGATTGCGTTCATGGTGATGCGCTATCAGGGCGTCAACGCCAACATCATGTCGCTCGGCGGTATCGTCATCGCCATCGGCGCGATGGTGGATGCCGCCGTTGTGATGATCGAGAACGCGCACAAGCATCTGGAGCATTGGCGCCACGAGCACGGCGGATCGCCGCAGCCGGATGCGCGAACGCAGATGGCGTTAATGGCCGATGCCGCCGCCGAGGTCGGCCCTGCGCTGTTCTTCAGTCTGCTGATCATCACGCTCAGCTTCGTGCCGGTGTTCTCGCTGGAAGCCCAGGAAGGCAAGCTGTTCGCGCCGCTCGCCTTCACCAAGACCTATGCGATGGCGGCGGCAGCGGGCCTGTCGGTGACGCTGATCCCGGTGCTGATGTTCTATTTCATCCGCGGCAGGATCGTCGATGAGAGCGCCAATCCGCTCAACCGCCTCCTGATTGCCGGCTATCAGCCGCTGATCGACAAGGTGATGCGGCATCCGAAGATGACGCTGCTGGGCGCGGTCCTGCTGTTAGCAGCGACGGCTTGGCCGATGACGCATGTCGGCAGCGAGTTCATGCCGCCGCTGGACGAAGGTGACGTGCTCTACATGCCGACAGCGTTGCCGGGCTTATCGGCCGCGAAGGCTTCGGAGCTCCTTCAGCAGACGGATCGCATCATCAAGGCGTTTCCCGAGGTGAAAAGCGTGTTCGGCAAGATGGGCCGCGCCGATACGGCGACCGATCCGGCGCCGCTGGAAATGTTCGAAACCATGATCCAGTTCAAGCCCCGGTCGGAATGGCGGCCAGGCATGACTCCCGACAAGTTGATCGCGGAGATGGATGCCTCGTTGACTTTGCCCGGCCTGGCGAATGTCTGGGTACAGCCGATCCGCAATCGCATCGACATGCTGGCCACCGGCATCAAGTCGCCGGTTGGCATCAAGGTCGCGGGGCCAGACCTGAACGAGATCGGCCGTATCGGCCAGCGCATCGAGCAAGTCGTCAAGCGCGTGCCGGGTGCGGCCTCGGTGTTTTCGGAGCGCGTCAGCGGCGGGCGTTACATCCAGATCCATATCCGCCGCGAGGCGATTGCCCGCTATGGCCTGAGCATCAAAACCGTGCAGGAAATCGTTTCGCTCGCGATCGGTGGCGACAACATCACCCAGACCATCGAAGGCCTGCAGCGCTTCCCAGTCAACGTGCGCTATCCGCGCGAGGTACGCGACTCGGTTGAAAAACTGGAGACACTGCCCATCGTCACGCCGCTGGGCGCGACCATCACGCTGGGCACGGTGGCGGACATCCGCATCGAGGACGGCCCGCCGATGCTGCGCAGCGAGAACGCACGACTCAACGGCTGGATTTACGTGGACATCCGCGGCCGCGATCTCGGCTCGTTCGTCAGGGATGCGCAGCGGGCGGTGCGCGAGCAGGTGCAGTTGCCGGCCGGCTACTCCGTTGCGTGGTCGGGGCAGTTCGAGTATCTGGAGCGCGCGAGCAAGAAGCTGGCGGTGGTGGTGCCCTTCACGCTGGCGATCATTCTCGTCCTGCTCTACCTCACGTTCCGGCGCTTCGGCGAAGCCGTGCTGATCATGGGCACGCTGCCGTTCGCGCTGATCGGCGGCTTCTGGCTGATCTACCTGCTCGGCCACAACCTGTCGGTGGCCTCGGTCGTGGGTTTCATCGCGCTGGCCGGTGTATCGGCAGAATTCGGCGTGATCATGCTGATCTACCTGGATCAGGCCATCCAGCGGTTCGAGGCCGAAGGTCGCATGAACACGCGCGCCGATCTCATCCAGGCCATCACCGAAGGCGCCGTGCTGCGCGTGCGGCCCAAGGCCATGACCGTCGCCGTCATCATCGCCGGCCTGCTGCCGCTGTTTTGGGGCGACGGCACCGGCAGCGAAGTGATGAGCCGCATCGCGGCGCCGATGGTCGGTGGCATGCTCACGGCGCCGCTGCTGTCCATGTTCGTCGTGCCTGCGGTGTACCTGCTGATCCGGCAGCGCGGACTTCCCAAGTCGCCGCAGGCAGCGGCGCAGCCATGAGGTTCATTCCCTCCCAACTTGGCTCTCCTCAAAGGAGTCAGACCAATCCGCGCATCGGCGAACAGCTATTCGAATTCGATCCGCCCGAGGTACGGCGAATTCTGGTCGGGGAGTACGAGGTTCGCTACGAAATTCAGGATTCGGTCATCTACATGCTTCGGCTTTGGTATACCCGAGAGGATCGCTAGAAATCGACGTCCCCCCGGCTTGCGACAAGGTGTGTCGCAGTTTAACTGCTACTCGTTGTGCGATCAGCTAAGGGCAGCGCGTATGCGCTGCTTCCAGTCGAACAGCCTGGCATGGTTGGCACCAAATAAGCTTTCTTTCGGGTGATGTACAGAGTGCAAAGGCTCACAGAACTTCGCCATAGTGCTTGGCCAGCGCAACGAGCCTTTCACTGTTTCCTTCAAGATCCTGTCTATGCATTTCCCCGCCTCAACACCTCCTTTGAAACCCATGATCCGCGTTGACATGGTCTTCCGGTTGTCTGAGGTATCTATTTCTAGAAGGTAACGTTGATTGCCGTTTTGCAGTTTGAACCTTGCCAGCAAATAACAGCGCGATTTTTCGTGATCGATCATGTGGTAGCTGCAGCGCCGAACGGGCGGCAGCGGACTTACTTCCAGTGATACCAGCGCAATGCTGGACTCTTTGGAGATCTGCTCAATGATCTCACGGAGCAGCGAGAAGAGACCTGCAAACCGATCATGCTCCTCCCCCTTACCCAATTGCTGGAACTCTCCTGGCGCTATGCAGCCGCCGCTCACAGGATCAGCCACGCCGAAGAGCTTGCTCTCTCTGGTCTGAAATTGCTCGTCGTCGACCTTCTTGCCATGACTGCCGGCACGCTCCCCGTTGTAGGCGATCTTGGTGCTCAGCTGAACATCAAAAGCGATTCCCTCAACGGGCAGAGGAATCAACCGCGGTTCCTTGGCAGCCGTCGGCTCTTTGTCAGCATCTACCTCCACCTCTTCAGCTCCCGATGGCACAGATACACAGCCTGTGTTCTTTCCCCTGACGGGTAACTTGAGAGCAGGGTGATGGAAAAAAACATCGCCACAATGGGTAGACTTGAGCCCCAGAAGCGTTTCGATCTCCCAGGCCAGCAACTCGTTACTCTTAGGGTCAAAGGGGCCTCGCACATCCATGGTGGTACCCGCGAGGGAAGGGGGCGCCTGGAAGTCGAACCTCCACCTGGCATACGCCGAATCTTGGGATATCCGCTCTTGCTCATTGTTGAGGCTTTGCCAGATTGACTCGAAGGATTGCTTCACATCCTGATTCAGCAGCAGCCAACTGAAATGATCTCTGTAGCCCTTGATTTTTAGAAGCTGACTTGGCGCGCCGGTCTTCGAAGGCGTATGGATATGAACGACATCGCCCTCTCTATAGATCGTGAAGGCCATGTCCAAACCATTCGGTTCGAAGGCTGCGCGGACTAAAAAGGATGCGTGGAAAAACAGTTTTCGCGCCAGCTCGAATTTCGGTAGCCAGACGGTCAGGCCATCTGTATCGAACACAAAGCATCGCTGTCCAGATATCTCGGGGTTTGCTGCCAGCCTTCTTGCCAAACGTGGGCATTCGCCCAATTGCTTTTCCCGCCACGTATCTAATGCAGGAAGCACCACCGTGTTCTTGAAACCATTGGCACGGTAAGGAGCCCCTTCTTCACCAGGAAACTCGCGACCAATCGCAAGGACGCAGGACATCTCCAGCGGGAACCGCTGCAACTGCGACTGGCCGTTACACTCAAAGAATGCCGCCAGGCGCCACTGAGCTCCCGGATTGGGTGCTCTGAACACGTTTCCAATAGCCAGCAGCCTAGATCCGGTCTTAATCTGACGGAATAAGGTCCTATTCAATCCATCTTCCTATCGATTGAATGAACGCAGTGGTCAGCGGTGCAACCCTTTTTTTTTCCAACCCACAACGTCTTTCCAGCTCCCAGAGCCTGGACGGTATGCCAGTCTGTACATCCTCCAGCATCGCTGCAGTCAGGCGGCGGATTTGATACTCGTCGACGGACTCGGCATAGCGATCCAGGAAGGTGCGGCATAAAGGCATTTGATCGAGATGGCGCTCGACTGATGCCCGATGGGGTAGCTGCTGCAGGAACCAGTTGCGGCTCCTGCGCGGAAGGCTCAGGTCTTCTTCGCTGTCTCTGCCAATCCGGATCAGAAGGCGCACCAACTTCCTGTCGCGAACACGCCAGTCGATGTGGCTGTTGTTGCCCTGTCGGCGATGCCTAGCCTGGTTCGCAGCCCTCAGCCAGTGTCGGTCATGACGATAGAGCCAGGCGTAACATGCCTCCCCTCCGTTTTTCCTGGCTGCTTTGGCCCCAGCGTAAGTATCCAGTGCTTGCAGCCAAACGGCTCGGTTCTGCTGTCTTTGCTCAAACTCAGCGGTGAGCAGCTGCACTGACCGGTCAGAGGCAAGGTCGACCTGGCGAGTCTTCGCCTCGCCGATTAACTCGCCAGCAGACTGGCCCGGACGCAGGCTGGTCCAGACGACAATGTGTTGTAACGCACTGAATCCATTACGATGCTTCCTGAAAATCGCCAACAGCCAGGGAGGAGGCTCTTGGGATGACAGCAGACCGCTCACATTAAGCCAATCCCTGCAGTGGGATGCCAGAATCTTCTGCCATATGACTTCAGCCCTGATCTGCCGGCCGCGCCTGGCACCGCACTCTGTAGCCAGGTACCGGTAAAGGTTGGTCCAGCGCCCGTATCCAGGCGATTGCTCCTCTTCAAGCGCCAGCAGTTGTGTAGCGATATTGGCGAGCCTGATAGCCTCTTCGCTCGCGGGGCTCGTGCGAAGATCACGGGGCAGAAACAGTGGGGAGGCTGGATGAAACTCGTGCCGCTGCGCTCGACGAAACGGAATGGGAGAGTTCAGGAGCTGACAGCCATGCTTGGAACAAGCATCTATACCTTGGATCTGCCAGCTTCGCCTCCAGTAAGGCTCACCGAAGTGGGCGGCCATGTCGTCGAAGCAGGCGGGGCAGTAACGCAGCCACTCCGGCCATTTGACCAAAGCCGTCGAGACCCCGGCCAGACCAATGGTCGGCCTGTCAGGAGCGAGCATGGCCTGGAAAAGGTCGGTACGACGCGCCTGTGGAATGAAGGGGGCATAGAGCGGAAACAGCGTGTGACGCATGATCACCTTCGCCGTATCCAACCCAGTATTGTTTGCCAAAGCGGTCAGGTGCGTAGGCAGGTCAGTAATAGCGGCGACCTTACTGTCACCGAACAGCATGTGCAGCAGAGTTTTATGACTGCCTATCCCCAGATGTACCCGGCACCGGGCAATGCCGCTGTATAGCAGCTCGTCCGGGTAGAGCTTGGGGAAATACATGTCAGCTCGCCTTCAACAGTGGCCGCAGATCGAGGATCAGGCCGGCCTGCTTGAATCTGTCGTAAACCTCGCTTTCAGGCCCGTCAGCATAGCGCCGGCGCAGATCTTCCTCGGATAGACATCCCCACTCTGTCCGCTTAACCCTGGAAATGCTGGATCTCTTGGGAGCGTCCTGCGCGAAGTGGGCCGTGGCCTTGTGAATCAGGAGCGGCAGAGGGATGTCCGGATTCTCCGCCAACAATTGGTCGGCCATGGGAATGGCGATGTCCCTTGGGATATCTATCTCTTCGAGCAGAGCGGCCAGCCGCTTGGCCTTGTCATCAGCCGGAGGAGCTGGCGGTTTCGGTTGGGAGACGCCATCCAGAGAGCGAGCCAGGTTCAACAACCGCCCCTCGATCTCTGGCATCAGCAGGTCGTCATATTTGGCGATCAGTTCGGGCCTCCCGCTCCGCAAGGCCACCAGCATTGGATGGACCGGTTTGAACTCGTCCTCGAAAACCTTGCGCAGCAACAGCGGCTTGATGCACTCGACGCCTGTCACTATCGCCCTGATCTGCGTCAGCGCGAACAACTTGATGACGATGTCCATGACCCCTTGGGTGAGTTCGTACATGGTCGATTCCAACTCGTCGTCCAGCGGCACCTCTTTTCGCAGCCACTGGTACTTCCAGAGGCGCTTCAATAGGCCCTTCCAGTGCTTGTCCCGAGGTAACCTATCCCAGCGAATGCTGCCCAGCCCGGAGACCCGACGCGCTGCTCGAAATGTGCGTTGGAAGAACTTGCTGGCCCTGTGGGTACCGACCTGAATGATTGGAACACCGATGGTGTTCACCAACGACACGAAGAAATTGTGCATTTTCTCGGCACCACCGGAGCGTGCCTCGTTGAGGTTCTGAACCTCGTCGATGATCAGCACACCGAGCGCGTGCAGGTTGGCCACTTGGCACATAGATGCCAGCAGGCGTTTGGTTCCCAGCTTCTTGCGCCCGTGGCTACGGCTGTAGTGGGTGCCCAGGATCTTGTCTACCTCGTTGAAGAAGCTCAGGCACAGCTCATCCAGGTCACCGTCGATGGGGCAGTCGATCTTCAGATAGACCAGTTGGATGATGTTGTAATCGGGGTGATGGAGAGCCTGAGGATACATACCCAGAATCCGCTCCAACGTGCGCGTCTTGCCACAACCGGAGCAGCCGAACAACGATAGGCTGCTGGCCGTGGAGGAAACGCTCTGGTAAACCCCCGCATCCAAGTCCTCCTCCTCGACCCGACGATAGCCATTCTGTAAGTGGGCATACCAGGCGCCACTGGCCGGATTCCGACCGATGTAGCCCTGACGAATCATCAAGCTGATCTTGCTCTCCAGCTCCAAGTGGTGGCTCAGCGGCTGGAAGAAGCTGTGCAAAAGGCGGGCGATCGCATGAGCCCTGAGCTGACCATTCAGAAGCGTTTCCTGCGGCTCAAAACTGGGAAGTTGTTGCAACCGGCGGACCACCTCCTGCATATCAGGAATCGGAGGCAATGCGCTGATGAGCGGATTTTCCTGATACTCGGGCAGCTGCTGATCCTGGTAACGCGCCAGGGGAATGACACCGCGCTGGAGTACTTCAGTCATTCTCTTCTTCCTTGAATATCAGATCGCTGAGATCTGGGAAGGCATAGTCCTCCTGCTTCTCACCCCGGAGTGGGATCACCTCGGCTGGCTTTTCCTGCTGCACTTTCTCCGGTTTGAATGCCGTTTTCTGGCGTTCCTGGCGCTTTTCCTGCTGATTGTTATCGCGGATCTGGGTTCCCAGATCCTTCTTGGTCATACCCGTTTTGACCGGACTGGCATCCTTTGCCTGGGCAACGATGGACTCGATCTGCCCCAGAAGCTTGCCTCTCTCCACCAAGGCTTCCGCCGCCGCGTTGGCATCGCTACGCCGTTCTTCTTTAGACAGGAGCCAGACATCCCAGAAGGTCATCCCCCTAAAACGTCGACTGCGGTCGGCAAGTTCGCAAATCCAGAATTCTTTGAGGCTATTTGACGGCCGCAGGTAGATGTGGTCTGCGCTACGCGGATCGTATGCGACCGTTACCCCCGTCGGTCGTCGCCCCTGGCCTCGGTGAAACCAACCCTCCCTAATTGCTTCCTGGCAAGTGTAGAAGCAGCCGAACAGCCTGATTCCCAGCTCCGAAACCGTGGCCGGCTCATGGGGCAAGAGATTGATCCGTACCAGCTCTTCGGGCGCGATACGTAACCGACCGGTCAGGTTGGCCAAGCCCCAGTTCCACAGCATGACCGGGATGGCCGGCAGATCGCCCGGCATACCAGCGGCCCTGTCGTACTTACCCAAGGTGTGGAAGTTATTGTGCCAGAGGACACCGGCGATGATGATCTGGGAGAATTCGCCCAGCGTCAGACTGGCATCGCGCCTATAGTCGTGGCCACCCCGTTTCCGGCTGGTGGTATCTTCAACCACACCGCTGGCATAGGGCTTGAAGCGCTCCTGTATCGTCCGGAAATAGCGCTCGACGATACCTTTGGCATCCCCGCGCCTTGCCGGCGCGTTCTCTATACGGACGCCAAAAGCCTGTGAGAATGCCTCGACCTTGGTACCATTCAGTTCGCCCTTGTCGGCCAGTAACACATCTGGAAGTCCCTTCACAGGCCAATCGCCGGCATCAATATCCACTCCATACTGATGACAGAATTCCACCTTGTCCTTGACTGTGTTGGCCAATGCCACCATGGCACTGACCCATGATGGCCCCTCGAATCCTATGTACATGCCGACAACCATGCGACTAAACACATCGATCACCATGTACACAACGGGCCTACCGACTATAAGGCTGCGATCGTGCTCTGAAAGCAGATAAATATCGGCTATGGTGGCGTCGATCTGGTAGCGATATCCAGGCCCAAGTGTTTCGGTCGTCGATGTGCTTTTAAGCGGACGGACGTCCTTGGTGAAATTCACCACGGACATCCTGCTCGGCAATGTTTCAGTGAAGTGGTATTCGCGTCTGTAGAAGTAACGGAACTGCCCCAGAGTCGGCAGTTCGGTGGCCGACAGATCCGGTAGAGCTACACGAAGCAGATTCAGGCTGGATGCGTACGCATCTGGGATGGAAGGATGTTTCTCTTTGAGCAATCGCTCTTCGATGACTCGACGGAAAATTCGCTCGATGTCCGGCGTGATGTTACTTCCCCGCCCCGCCCTCAACACTCTGGGCCTGCCCAGCTTGGCTTGATTTGGCGTTCGTCGTTTCCCTCTAGCTCCCGAGTTGACGTAATCCGGCAATAATGCGTTTTTGCACATCCCCCGCTGCCAGTAGCGCCTCAGCAGCCTATATACCTTCTGTTTGGTGACGCCATGCCGCACCATAATGGCTCTGACGATGCGACCTCTGGGGCCGCGCTCGAACAGTCTGAGGTCTTGCGCGGTATCCGCAAGCATTTCCCAGGCAGCATCGCGCTTCTGCTGATCAAGAGAGTATTCCTCTACTTCTCGCATGACTGCATCTAGGAAAGGATCGGCTATACACTCCAGCTCCCCGTCCATGAGCAGCCGCTCCAACTCTGAGACCAGTATCCTCTCTGGAAGGGCGGTATCCGAGTCTATGTCGATCCAGATTGCCAGCTCGGTTTCACACAACAGCAGGCGCTTTCGCAGCTCCCCTATCAGAATTACCTGATTAACGGGAAGCACTGCTCAGCTCCTGTAGCTCATGATGAAGATTGACAGCAAGATCCTTCGGCTTCAGCTCTCTGTGGGGTATGTCGATGTCAAAAATGAAACAGTGTCTTGCAAGTAATTGACGAAGCCAATAGAGCGCCTGACCTGTTTCCAGTTCGCCAGCCATATCCAGCCCTTGGGCAATAGCTGCCAGCTTCCGATCTGGGTGTCGCTGGAACTCATGCAGAAAAAGACGCTGGTAGTGTTCGAGCTCCTCCAGTGAGATGTCGCCTTCCGCTTGGGCAGGGTAGAGCCATTGGATATTGGCAAATACCACCTTGGATACTTGCCGCTCAGTGACGATGGCCCACGGGATGCCTTTCTCACTCCAGTAGCATCTTTCGAGCTCCAGCCTTTCGATGACCACCGGTTTCTGAAGATCGGTGCTGTATTTGGCCTGAATTACTACAGTAGGGCGCTGCGGATCGTCAAAGTCCACTAAGAAGTCGCTGGTCAGCACCTGCGGGTTTCCTTGGAACTTGCCATGAGGAAGGCCTAACTCCTCTGCAATCCGCACAGTGTCCTCGACCCTCATCGGAAACTGCTCACGGATATCGGTAACTCGGAGAGACCGGTCCAACGTCAGGAAGATGGCCAGTTCAAGATCTGACAAGAGGTGATGCAGACGCTTGGTCTTACTGCCAGGCAGACGATGGGAGCGGCCCAGCGAGGACACATCCCGAGTGTAGATGAACGGCTTGTAGTCTGGTCCCTGGCCTTGGCCACGGCCTTCTTTGACCCTTTGGTCGATCTGGGCCTGGGTCAGGCCCTTGAATGTTCCAGACATAAGAAAGCCTGCACCCGTTGAGTTTATAACCACAACATAGCGGATTCTGGCTTAGGATGAAACTTTATTTGTATGGATGAAACTATATTTGTACGGATGAAACTTTATTTGTATCCCACACGAGCGGCAACAGCCCATGGGCTTGTTATTCGACCGTGACTGATTTCGCGAGATTGCGCGGCCGGTCAACATCGGTGCCCTTGAGAACCGCGACATGATAGGCGAGCAGTTGCAAGGGCACTGTGAACACCACCGGCGACAGCGCCGACAAGGGAACCGGCAGGGACAGCACGGCCACGCCCTCTTCATCCGGCAGCCCCACTCCCTCGCCAGTGAACACCAGCAACTCCCCGCCCCGCGCGCGCACTTCCTGCAAGTTGGAGAGCAGTTTTTCCAGCAGGGCATTGTGCGGCGCCAACGCCACCACCGGCATGTCCTCGCTCACCAAAGCCAGGGGGCCGTGCTTGAGTTCGCCGGCCGCATAGCCCTCGGCGTGGATGTAGGAGATTTCCTTGAGCTTGAGGGCGCCTTCCAGAGCGATCGGGTATTCCACCCCACGCCCCAGGAACAGGGCGTGATCGCGATGCACCAGCCGCGGGGCCAGGGCAGCGACAGCGGGCTCCAGGACGAGCACGCGCTCCACCTGCTGGGGCAAGCTGCGCAGATCGGTCACGATGCGGGCGACTTCCTCCGGCGCCAGCGATTGGGCCTGGCCGATGCAGAGGGTGAGCAGCATCAAGGCCACCAACTGGGTGGTGAACGCCTTGGTGGAGGCGACCCCGACTTCCACCCCGGCGCGGGTCATCAGCACGCGATCCGATTCCCGCACCAACGAGCTTTCCGGCACGTTGCAGATGGCCAGACGCGACAGGTAGGGCCGCTCCCGGCTGGCCCGCAGTGCGGCCAGGGTATCGGCGGTCTCGCCCGACTGGGACAGGGTGACCAGCAGGGTATCGGCGGGCACGGCCGGCTGGCGATAGCGGAACTCACTGGCGATTTCCGCCGTCGCCGGAATACCCGTCAGGGCCTCGATCCAGTAGCGCGCCACCAGCGCGGCGTGATAGCTGGTGCCACAAGCCACCAGATGGACCGCGCGCACCTGGCTGAACAGCGTTTCGGCATCCGGGCCGAACATCTCCGGCAACACCCGATCTGCCGTCAACCGGCCCTCCAGGGTTTCGGCCAGCACCCGGGGTTGTTCGTGGATCTCCTTGAGCATGAAATGGCGATAGGCGCCGCGGTCGAAGGTTTCATCGGCCAGGCGGGAACGGAGCAGGGGACGCTCCACGGGTTGGCCCGATCGATCCAGCACCCGCACGCCACTGTGCCAGATCTCGGCGACATCCCCTTCCTCCAGATAGCGGAACTGCTGGGTGACCGGCAACAGGGCAGCGCTGTCGGACGCCACGAAATGCTCCCCGATACCCACGCCGATCACCAAGGGGCTTCCCGAGCGTGCCACCACCAGCCGGTCGGGCGCGGCGCGGTCGATCACCGCAATGGCGTAGGCTCCGCGCAGGTGCGCGAGGCAGGATCGCACCGCCGTCAGCAGGTCGACGCTGTCATCGAGGGCATGGTGGATCAGGTGGGCGATCAGCTCGGTATCGGTGTCCGATTCGAGCGGATCGCCGCGCGCCAGCAGCTCGGCGCGCAGTTCGGCGCGCAGTTCGGCATGATTTTCGATAATGCCGTTGTGCACCACCGCCACGCGGTCGGCGGCGATATGGGGGTGCGCGTTGCGCTCGCTCGGCGCGCCGTGGGTGGCCCAGCGGGTGTGAGCCAAACCCAA
>JBATEM010000197.1:0-6015 GCA_049664005.1 Candidatus Macondimonas sp. | reverse complement strand
GGGTGACGTAATGGCTCTTTGGAAAGACGGTGTAGCGCGCGAGCGGCCGCCCCAGTTCCCCGGTGAGCGGATCAAAGGCGCGGATCGACTCGATTTCCTCATCGAACAGTTCCAGACGCACGGCTTCCTGTTCCGCTTCGGCCGGGAAAATTTCGATCACATCGCCCCGCACGCGGAAGGTGCCCCGTGTCAGCTCCAGCTCGTTGCGGGTGTACTGCAGTTCGGTGAGTCGCCGCAGCACGGTGCGCTGGTCGAGGCGGTCGCCCGGCAGCAGATGCAGCACCATGCTGAAATAGGCTTGGGGATCACCCAGGCCGTAGATCGCCGACACGCTGGCCACGATGATGGCATCGCGGCGCTCCAGCATGGCCTTGGTGGCCGACAGGCGCATCTGTTCGATGTGCTCGTTGATGGAAGCGTCTTTTTCGATGTAGGTGTCGGTGGAGGCGACGTAGGCCTCGGGCTGGTAATAGTCGTAGTAGGAAACGAAATATTCCACTGCGTTGCGCGGAAAGAAACCCTTCATTTCGCCATACAACTGGGCGGCCAGCGTCTTGTTGGGCGCCAGGATCAGGGTCGGGCGCTGCAGTTGGGCGATCACATGGGCGATGGTGAAGGTCTTGCCGGAACCCGTGACGCCCAGCAGGGTCTGCCGTGCCAGCCCGTCCTGCAGGCCCTCCACCAGACGCGCGATCGCCTCCGGCTGATCGCCAGCGGGCGCGTAGTCGGCATGCACTTCGAATCGATCGGTCATTGCGATGGTCCAGAGGGCTAATTAAGATGAGCGGTTATTCCGCAGCCGGCAAAGAGGACATTAACTTGGGCATTCGATTGTCTCAGCGAGTTCAACGCATCAAGCCCTCCCCCACCTTGGCGGTCACCGCCCGGGCCGCCGCGCTCAAGGCCAGCGGCAAGGATGTGATCGGTCTGGGCGCCGGGGAGCCGGATTTCGACACGCCCGATCACATCAAGGCGGCGGCGATGGACGCCATCAACCGCGGTTTCACCAAGTATACGGCGGTAGACGGGACCGCCGGACTCAAACAGGCGGTGGTGGAGAAGTTCCAGCGCGACAACGACCTGCGCTACACCCCCAAGCAGATCCTGGTGTCCTGTGGCGCCAAGCAGAGCTTCTTCAACCTGTGCCTGGCCCTGCTGGACGCAGGCGATGAGGTGATCATCCCCGCGCCCTACTGGGTCTCCTACCCGGACATGGTGCTGATTGCCGATGCCACCCCGGTGATCGTGTCCACCACCATGGACGCGGGCTTCAAGATCACCGCCGAACAACTCGAAGCGGCGATCACCCCGCGCACCCGCATGCTGGTGCTCAACAGCCCGTCCAATCCCACGGGCAAGGCCTACAGCCGCGCCGAACTCCAAGCCCTGGGCGAGGTGCTGCGGCGCCATCCCGACGTGCTCATCGTCAGCGACGACATCTATGAAGTCATCCTGTGGACGCCGGAGCCTTTCGTCAATATCGCCATGGCCTGCCCGGATCTGGTCGAACGCACGGTGGTCATCAACGGCGTCTCCAAGAGCCACGCCATGACCGGTTGGCGCATCGGCTATGCTGCGGGGCCCGAAGGGCTGATCCAGGCCATGACCAACGTGCAATCCCAGAGCACATCCAACCCCACCTCCATCTCCCAGGTCGCCGCGGAAGCTGCCCTGCGCGGCGATCAGGCTTGCGTCGGTGAAATGGTGAAAGCCTTCCGGCAACGCCACGACGCCGTGGTCGCCCGACTCAATGCATTGCCCGGCGTGCGCTGCCTGCCCTCGGATGGCACGTTCTACGCCTTCCCGGATTTCTCGGCCGTGCTGGCACGGCGCACGGATCTGGCCGATGACGTGGCCCTGGGCGAGTTCTTGCTGAACGAAGCCCTGGTGGCGCTGGTCCCCGGTTCGGCATTCGGCAGCCCCGGCCACATGCGGCTGTCCTATGCCACCAGCCAGGCCCTGCTGGACAAGGCCCTGGACCGGCTGGCCGAGGCCCTCGGCTAAGCGTTCGCGCCCCGGCCTGCCTTGACGACAGCCGGGGCGTCGGCTAGGATTCGCCGCTTGTTGTTCCCCGGTAGCTCAGTCGGTAGAGCAGGTGACTGTTAATCACCGGGTCGGCGGTTCGAGTCCGTCCCGGGGAGCCATAAAATTTACAAAAGGCCGGACTTGCTCCGGCCTTTTTCATTTCCACTATCCCCGCTTCCGCGCCGTATCAGCCGATGAACCTGCGCGCGGCGGCGACTGTCTCCTCGCAGGACCTGGCCATCTCCTCACAAATGGCATGCTCCTTGGCATGTTTGCGGCACTCCTTGGCGCAGTCCTCGCATTCCTGCAGGCACACCGCGGCCATCGCCTTGGCCTGCGCCGAATCGTTCAAGGCCAACTTGGTCGTTGCCTCGCAGGCGGCAATGGTGCTGTCCACCAGGATGCCGCATTGGGCCAAGGCCGTATCACCGGACTTGAAGATCCGGAAAATATGGGCCAGGCAGGCCTGGCCGACAGTCACGCAGTGAGAAGCCGCGGCGATCAACGCAGCGCGTGGGGTGTTGCCCGCCCTGGCACCATGCGCGGCATGTTCATCCGCGCTGGCACCGGCCATCAGCGGCATCGCGCCCAAAGCAGCCAGCGCCCCCATGGCCGCCAGCATGCGCCGTCTGGAGGGATCAAGCGCCGGAGGTTCTACCGCAGCGAGCCCTTCAGTGAGGGTCACGGTCGCGCGCTGGTCAAGTTCTTGGCTGTGCATGTTCAGATCCCCATGATTGTCATCACGATAAGAAATATCCGGAAGGCGATACATTACTGATCCAGTTTTGGCCCGTCCATTACGGGCTGTATTCAGACGTGGTAGTAGGCTCGGTACCAGGTCACAAAACGGGCGATGCCTTCCGCTACCGGGGTGGATGGCCGGTAGCCGGTATCGCGCTCCAGGGGCGTGCAGTCGGCCCAGGTATCCGGCACATCCCCCGGCTGCATGGGCTGCAGGTCCAAGCGCGCCGGCCGGCCCAACGCCGCCTCGAGGGTGCGGATATAGGCAATCAGGTCGACCGGCTGGCCATTGCCAATATTGTAGATGCGATAAGGCGCGGTGCTGGCGGAAGGATCTGGCTGGGCGGCGTCAAAACTCGGGTCAGGCCGGGCAGGCCGATCGAGGACACGAATCACGCCCTCGACCACATCATCCACATAGGTGAAATCCCGCTTGTGGTGGCCATAGTTAAAGACCGGGATGGGCTCGCCGGCCAGGATCGCACGGGTGAAGCCGAACAACGCCATGTCCGGCCTTCCCCACGGCCCGTAAACCGTAAAAAAACGCAGGCCGGTGGTGGGAATGCCATAGAGATGGCTATAGGCGTGCGCCATGACCTCGTTGGCCTTCTTGGTGGCGCCATAGAGGGCCAGGGGATGATCGGCTGGCTCCTCGGCGCGGAAGGGCATGCGCGTGTTGGCGCCGTAGACCGAACTGCTGGACGCATAGACCAGGTGACTCACGGCGCGGCTCCTGCACCCCTCCAGGATGTGCAGGAAGCCGGTCAGGTTGCTGTCGGCATAGGCATGCGGATGGGTCAGGGAATAACGCACGCCGGCCTGGGCCGCGAGATTCACCACCCGGTCGATGGGCTGGTCGCGGAACAGCATTTCCATTCCCGAGCGATCGGCCAAATCCAGTCGGTGGAACGTGAAGCCTGGCCGCTCGAGGAGGCGGGCGAGGCGGGCTTCCTTGAGAGCGACCTCGTAATAATCATTGAGATTATCCAGGCCGATGACCTGCTCGCCGCGCTCGAGCAAGCGTTCCGCGAGGTGATAGCCAATGAAACCGGCCGCGCCGGTGACCAGAACCGTCATGCCCTGCCCTTGTCGTGCAAATGATTTGGGGGAATGCCAAGCGGCCAATAGGTGAGCGAACCGGTCCGCGAAATTGCATCAGCCGGCCCGTCGGCCGGTCCGAGTCTGATATCGCACGATAGCAACACGCCTTCAAAGCCCCGCGTTGTTGCGCGCAAACACCTGATCGGCACGGTAGCTGGAACGGACCAACGGCCCGGCCACCACTTCCAGGAAACCAATTTCCAGTCCCCATGCCCGATAGCGCGCGAAATCTTCCGGCGGCACATAGCGCACCACCGGCAGATGGTTGGCGGTCGGCCGCAGGTATTGGCCGAAGGTGACAATGTCCACGCCAGCGGTGCGGGCGTCTTCCAAAGTCTGGCGGATCTCCTCGTCGGTTTCTCCGAGACCCAGCATCAGGCTGGTCTTGGTAAGCAGTTCTGGGACCGCGGCCTTGGCCATGCCCAGCACGGTAAGCGTTTGCTCGTAGCCGGCGCGCGGATCGCGTACCGGATGGGTCAAACGACGCACCGTCTCCAGGTTCTGGGCATAGACCTGCAGCCCGGAGCGCGCCACCTCGGCCACGGCCATGGGGTTGCCACCAAAATCGGGGGTCAAGGCCTCCACCGCCGTATCGGGACAGGCAGCGCGGATGGCCCGCACACAGGCCGCATAATGGGCCGCGCCACCGTCGGGCAGGTCATCCCGGTCCACCGAGGTGAGCACCACATACTTCAGCCCCATGAGTTGAACCGCATGGGCGGCATGGGCGGGCTCTTCCGGATCCAGCCGGCCACGCGGATTGCCGGTGTCCACCGCGCAAAAGCGGCAGGCGCGGGTGCAGATCGATCCCAGGATCATGAGCGTGGCGGTGCCATGGCTCCAGCACTCGGCCAGATTGGGACAGAGTGACTCCTCGCACACCGTGGCCAAACGGTTCTTGCGCACAATCTCCCGCACTTCCACATAGCGCCCGGCGCCCGGCACGGTCACCCGCAACCACGGCGGCTTGTCGCCCCGCGGCGGCGCAGCGGCAGCGGCAGCGGCATTGCGCTTGATGCCGTTCTTGATGGCCGTCACGCCCGACTTGGAGAACTTTTCGCCGCTCCGCACGGCGGCCGATTGGGAATCCCCCTCATTGCAGTTGGACATGCGCGCTCCTTATTCGTGAAGACCCAATCATACCAGCGCGAACGACCTTGGCAGGGAATGGACCCCGCCCCATAATGCCTGCCCGAAAGATGCCGATACGCCCACTGCTCACCCCGTTGCGGGCCACACCAAAGGATATTGTCACAACATGACCTGGGCTGCCTGGCTGACCATCTGCGTTGTTGTCGCCATGGTCGGCACGCTGATCCTGACCAATCTGGCTGCCGATGCCGTCTTTCTGGGCGCCATCACCGTGCTGATGCTCGCGGGTGTCATCACGCCCAAGGAGGCCTTTGCCGGCTTCGGCAACGAGGGTTTGATCACGGTGGGCGTATTGTGCGTGGTGGCCGTGGCACTGGAGGAAACCGGCGGCATCCACTGGCTGGTGCAGAACGTCCTGCGTCGGCCGCGCTCGCTGCGTCACGCACTGTGGCGCACGATGGCCCCCACGGCCGTCTTCAGCGCCTTCCTGAACAACACGCCCCAGGTCGCCATGATGATCCCGGCGATCAACACCTGGGCCAAGAAATTCGATCTGCCGCCGTCCAAGCTGCTGCTGCCGATGAATTACGCCACCATCCTGGGCGGTACCTGCGCGCTGATCGGCACCAGCACCAACCTGGTGGTCGCCAGCATGCTCATCGGCGAGGGCATCCACCTCAGCCTGTTCAGCATCGCGCCAGTCGGCATTCCGGTTGCCATCGCCGGAATTTTATTTCTGATGCTATTTACCGACCGGTTGCTACCGGATCGGCGTCCCGCCATGAGCCAGTTGGGCGATCCCCGCGAATACAGCGTGGAAATGCTGATCGAAACGGCCGGTCCGCTCGTGGGCCACACCATCGAACAGGCCGGACTGCGCCACTTGCCGGGGCTGTATCTGGCAGAAATCGATCGACGTGGCCAGATCATGGCCGCGGTGTCCCCCCAGGAAATCCTGCAAGCGGGTGACCGCTTGTTGTTCGTGGGCATCGTCGATTCAGTAGTAGAGTTGCAAAAGATCCGTGGCCTCACCCCGGCGACCCAACAGGTCTTCAA
>JBATEM010000196.1:0-4117 GCA_049664005.1 Candidatus Macondimonas sp. | reverse complement strand
AGTCGTGCATGGCAAGGGAGCGCTGATCGGCAAGATGCCCGGGGACGAGTGGCAGCAGTTTGCCAATCTGCGCCTGCTGTATGGCTATATGTGGGCGCATCCCGGCAAGAAGCTTCTGTTCATGGGCGGCGAATTTGGGCAGCGGCGCGAGTGGCAGCACGAGGAAGGCCTGGAATGGCACGTGGTGCAATACCCGTTGCATGGGGGGGTGCAGCGTTGGGTCGGTGATCTGAATCGTTGCTACCGGACACTGCCTGCGCTGCACGATCTGGATTTCAGCGTAGAGGGTTTTTCCTGGGTTGATTTCCAGGACTGGGAAGAATCAGTCTTGAGCTTCCTGCGCCATGGCAAGCGTCCGGAAGACACCATCCTGGTGGTCTGCAATTTCACCCCGGTGCCGCGTTTCAATTATCAGGTGGGTGTGCCCCGCGGCGGGCGGTGGCAGGAAGTCCTCAACAGTGACGCGGCGATCTATGGCGGCAGCAATGTCGGTAATTTCGGCATGCTCGAAGCGGCGCCAATTGCCATGCAAGGCCACTTCCATTCCCTGTCTTTGGTCTTGCCGCCGCTCGCCGTGCTCTATTTGAAACCCATTTCTGCAAGCTGAAGGAGGCCCACGATGCCGGAAACCGGAATGGGTGATGGGCGCGCGCGCGTTGTCATCGAAGGCGTCACACCGGAAGTGGATAGCGGTCGCTTTGCCATCAAGCGGGTGATCGGGGAGAGCGTGCAGGTCGAGGCATCCATTTTCTGCGATGGACATGATGTGCTGAGCGCGATCCTGCGTCATCGACCGCGCAGCGCGCCCGCATGGCAGGAAACAGCCATGCAGGCGCTGGGCGGTGACCGCTGGCGGGCAGTTTTCGAGGTCGATGAACTGGGCACATACGAATACACCTTAAGCGGCTGGGTGGATCATTTCCTGACGTGGCGTCACGATTTCCTGCGGCGCGAAGACGCGCAGGATATTGCAATCGCCCTGCAAATGGGCGCCGACCTGATCGACGCTGCTGCACAACGGGCGCCGGGGCCGGAACGCAAGCGCCTGGTCGACTATGCCAAAGCCTTGCGTAGCGCAGGCGCGGCGGCCGAGGGACGCGCCATCGCGGTGGATCCCGAGCTGGCGCGACTGATGGGTCGCCATGCGGAGCGCCGCCATGTCACGGAATATGACCGCACCCTGCGTGTGACGGTCGACCCGGTTCAGGCGCGTTTTTCCAGTTGGTATGAGCTGTTTCCGCGTTCCTGCACCACCGCCGAGGTGCCGCATGGCAATTTTGCCACCTGCGAAACCCGCCTGCCGGACATCGCCCGCATGGGATTCGATGTGCTCTATCTGCCTCCCATTCATCCGATTGGGATCAGTTTCCGGAAAGGTCGCAACAATGCCCTCACCGCCGGACCGGATGATCCGGGCTCGCCCTGGGCGATCGGCGCTGCCGATGGCGGTCACAAGAGCATCCACGCACAGTTGGGCACTCTGGCTGACTTTCAGCGCTTCATGCTGCGCGCCCGCGAGCACGGCATTGCACTGGCCATGGACATCGCCTTCCAGTGCTCGCCGGACCATCCCTATGTGCGTGAGCATCCGGCATGGTTTCGGCATCGTCCGGATGGCACGGTGCAATACGCGGAAAATCCCCCCAAGAAATACCAGGACATCTATCCCTTCGATTTCGAAAGCGAGGATTGGGCAGGTCTGTGGGCGGAATTGAAAAGCGTCATTGACTTCTGGATCGAGCAGGGCGTGCGCATTTTCCGCGTCGATAACCCGCATACCAAGCCTTTTCCCATGTGGGCGCATTTCATCAGCGCGATCAAGGAGGATCATCCGGAGGTGATTTTCCTGGCGGAAGCCTTTACCCGGCCGCGCGTCATGCATCGCCTGGCCAAGCTCGGCTTTACCCAGTCCTATACCTACTTCACCTGGCGCAACACCAAGCGCGAGCTCATCGCGTACTTCACTGAATTGACCCAGGATGATTCACGGGAATATTTCCGGCCCAATCTATGGCCCAATACCCCGGATATCCTGAGTGAGTTTCTGCAGTACGGTGGACGCCCGGCCTTCATGCTGCGCGCCGCTCTTGCGGCCACGCTGGGCGCCAATTACGGCATTTATGGCCCGGCTTATGAGCTGATGGCGAACCAGCCCCGCGAACCAGGCAGCGAGGAATATCTGGATTCAGAAAAATACCAAGTGCGGCACTGGGACTTGCAGCGGCCGGACAGTCTCAGCGGATATCTCGCCCGCCTGAACCGGATCCGCAAGGAGAATCCGGCCTTGCAGCAGGATTGGAACCTGCGTTTCCATGACGTCGATAATGATCTCCTGCTGTGCTACAGCAAGTCCCATGAGACTGCGGCAGGTGAGCTCAATACGCTCGTTATGGTTGCCAATCTCGATCCGCACAATATCCAGTCCGGCTGGATCGACCTGCCCCTGGCGGCACTCGGTATCGAGGCCGAAAGCGGCTACCAGGCGCACGATCTGCTATCCGATGCGCGCTATCTGTGGCAGGGTCCCCGCAATTTCGTGCGCCTGGATCCTGCCATCTCCCCACTCCACATTCTGAAGCTGCGCCGGCGCCTGCGCAGCGAACATGATTTCGATTATTTCCTGTAAACGGAGCAGCCTATCCATGGAACCAGGAATGATAATGCCCGAGAGCCCCAGGCGCGAAGCAACGGTGGATTGGTGGGACGACCCGCTGTGGTACAAGGATGCCGTCATCTATGAACTGCATGTCAAGGCATTCTTCGACAGCGACAACAACGGCGTCGGGGATTTCCGCGGTCTGACAGCAAAGCTCGATTATCTGCAGGATCTCGGCGTCAATACCCTATGGCTGTTGCCGTTCTATCCATCACCCTTCAGGGACGATGGCTATGACATCGCCGACTACCACAACGTCGATCCGAAATACGGGACGCGCGCCGATTTCAAGCATTTCGTGCGCGAAGCCCACCGCCGCCGGCTGAAGATCATCACCGAACTGGTCATCAATCACACCTCCGACCAGCATCCGTGGTTTCAGGCTGCCCGCAAGGCGCCGCCCGGTTCCTCCAAGCGCAATTTCTATGTCTGGAGTGACACGGACAAGAAATTCGCGGATACACGCATCATCTTTACCGATACCGAAAAATCCAACTGGGCCTGGGATGATGTTGCACAAGCCTATTATTGGCATCGCTTCTTTTCACACCAGCCTGACCTGAATCACAACAATCCGGCTGTCGTCGATGCAGTGATCCGGGTCATGCGGTTCTGGTTGGACATGGGCGTGGACGGCTTGCGGCTGGATGCGATTCCCTATCTGTGCGTGCGGGAAGGAACCAGCAACGAAAATCTGCCGGAAACGCATGAAGTCATCAAGAAAATCCGGGCGGTGATCGACGCGAACTATCCCAATCGCATGCTGCTGGCCGAGGCCAACCAGTGGCCCGAGGATGTGCGCGAATATTTCGGCGAGGGCGATGAATGCCACATGGCCTATCATTTCCCGCTGATGCCGCGCCTGTACATGGCAATTGCCCAGGAGGACCGCCATCCCATCATCGATATCATGGCTCAGACGCCGGAGATCCCGGACTCCTGTCAATGGGCCATTTTCCTGCGCAATCACGATGAGCTGACGCTGGAAATGGTCACCAGCCGCGAGCGGGATTACATGTACAGCATGTATGCCGTTGATCCGTTGATGCGGGTCAATGTGGGTATTCGCCGTCGCCTCGCGCCGCTCATGGAAAACAATCGCGAAAAGATCGAACTGATCAACTTCTTGCTGATGACCCTGCCGGGCTCGCCCATCCTCTACTATGGCGATGAGATCGGCATGGGTGACAATTTTTATCTCGGTGACCGCAACAGCGTGCGCACCCCCATGCAATGGAGCCCCGATCGCAATGGCGGTTTTTCTCGGGCCGATCCGCAGCGCCTGTTTCTGCCGCCCATGATGGATCCCATTTATGGGTATGAGGGGGTCAGCGTCGAAGCCCAGATGCGCAATCCGTCATCCCTGTTGAACTGGACCAAGCGCCTCATTGCGGCGCGCAAGAATTACCGCGCCTTTGGCAATGGCACCCTGAGACTGCTTGATCCCGGCAATCGCAAGAT
>JBATEM010000195.1:0-19031 GCA_049664005.1 Candidatus Macondimonas sp. | reverse complement strand
GCCGACGACGGCATCGGGCTGGATGCCGGCGGCAGCGGCGCGACGGCGTATGCGCAGGCGGTGGGGGTGTATTTGGCTATCGCACTTAGCCGGTTGACTGATATCTGTAACGCTCTTTGCAGGTGGGAAAGCAGCAAGACCCAAGTTCGGAACTTATTTGGGCGACAAGCAATTCCGATGATGTGGGATTACGCAGAGAACAATGTCTTTGCGGGTGCTGCTGGGGACTATGCAATCAGTCTTGGCAATATGGTTCGAGCAATGTTGGAGCTTCCTGCGAATCAAGGTGGCTTTGCTCGTCATGCCGATGCTCAGTCTCAGTCCATCAGTGCATCCAAAGTAATTTCCACCGACCCACCGTACTACGACAACATCGGCTACGCCGACCTATCCGACTTCTTCTACGTCTGGCTGCGCAAGAGCCTGAAGCCGATCTTTCCCAGTCTGTACGCCACGCTGGCCGTACCCAAGGCCGAGGAGCTGGTCGCTACGCCCTACCGTCACGGCGGCAAGGAGCAGGCCGAAGCCTTTTTCCTCGAAGGCATGACGCGCGCGATGCACAACCTCGCCGAGCAGGCGCACCCGGCTTTCCCGGTGACGATCTACTACGCGTTCAAGCAGGCGGAAACCAAGGGCGACGCAGGCACCTCCAGCACCGGCTGGGAAACCTTTCTGGAAGCGGTGCTCAAGGCGGGTTTTGTGCTGACCGGCACCTGGCCCATGCGCACCGAACTGGGCAATCGAATGATCGGCTCCGGCACCAACGCCCTCGCATCCAGCATCATCCTCGTCTGCCGCCAGCGCGACGCCGATGCCGCCACGATTTCGCGCCGCGAGTTCATCCGCGAACTCAACGCCGCGCTACCCGAGGCACTGCTGGACATGACGCGCGGCGGCGTCAATTCACCCGTTGCGCCGGTGGACCTGTCACAGGCCATCATCGGCCCCGGCATGGCCATCTTCAGCCAGTACGCCGCCGTGCTGGAAGCCGATGGCACACCGATGCGCGTGCGCAGCGCGCTGCAACTCATCAACCGCTTCCTGGCCGAAGACGACTTCGATCACGACACGCAGTTTTGCCTGCACTGGTTCGAGCAGCAGGGCTGGGCCACCGGCAAATACGGTGACGCCGACGTGCTGGCGCGCGCCAAGGGCACCAGCGTCGGCGGCCTGCAAGCCAGCGGCGTCGTGGAGTCGAGCAAGGGCGAACTGCGCCTGTTGCGTTGGGCCGAGCTTCCCAAGGACTGGTCACCCGAAACCGACACCCGCACGCCGGTGTGGGAGGCGCTGCACCACCTGATCCGCGCCCTGAATCAGGACGGCGAAGCCACCGCCGGCGGCCTGCTCGCCCGCATGCCCGCCAAAGCCGAACCCATCCGTGCCCTAGCCTACCGGTTGTACACCCTGTGCGAGCGCAAGGGCTGGGCCGAGGAGGCGCGCGCCTACAACGAACTGGTCACCGCTTGGAGCGGCATCGAACAGGCCGCCGGCGATGCCGGGCATGTGGGGTCGCAGGGCAGCCTGCATATTTGATTGAGGAAGCAAGAACGATGCAGAACAAGAAACTGCCGATCCGGAAGATCGTCACCTACCTGAACGACGACGAGGCGGAAGGCGGCGGCTTCTGGCTGCCGAACATCCAGCGCCCGTTCGTGTGGAGTGAAGAGCAGATTGCGCGCCTGTTCGACTCGATCATGCGCGAGTACCCCATCAGCACCCTGCTGGTGTGGAAAACCAAGGAGGCAGTGAAGCACCGCAAGTTCATCGACAACTACCGGCGCGACATCAAGTTGACCGACTTTTATGTGCCGGACCACTCGCGCTCGAAGATGATGGTGCTCGATGGCCAACAGCGCCTGCAGAGCCTGTTCGTCGGTTTGCGTGGCAGCTACGAGGGGCGTGAGCTGTACTTCGACGTGCTGAGTGGCGGCGCGGCGGCGGCGCCGGAGGACATTCGTTTCCGTTTTGCCTTCAGGGCGGCGAATCCAGGCTGGCCGTGGGCGCGGTTCAAGGACATGGTATTTGAAACCAAGAAACTCGACAGCCAGATTGCCAAGGAAATCATCCGTTCCGCCCCGGTAGCATTGTCCGACGACCAAGAGGACATAATCGAGCTCAACGTCGGAAGGGCGCGTAAGGAGTTTGTCAACGACGACAACATCACCTTCCAGGAGCTGGACGGCATCGACAACCCCGATGCCTACCGGTTGGATGACATCGTCGAGATTTTCATCCGTGCCAACTCCGGCGGAACCAAGCTGGGCAAGTCGGACCTGCTGTTCTCGCTGCTTACTTCGAGCTGGGACGAGGCTGATGGCGAAATGGAGGTGCTGCTGGAGGACCTCAACCAGGGAGGCTTCGATTTCGATCGCGATTTCGTTCTGAAGTCCTGCCTGACCATGTTGGGCAGGGGGGCGCGCTACGAGGTGGGCAAGTTCCGGGACGGCAAAACCAAAGAAGAGATCATCGCCAAGTGGGGGGATCTGGCGGAGGCGATCAAAGCGGTACGGGATCTGCTGGTTTCCAAGACGTACATCCGATCTGATCGGGCAATGCCTTCTTATCTGGCGCTGATTCCACTCATCTACTACCGCTTTCACTACCCGGCGAAGTTCACGGCCAACCGGGACATGGCGACCTACCTGCTGCGGGTTCTGGTAACGGGGGTGTTCGGCGGCAGCCCGGACAACCTGATCGACAAGCTGGTGCGCAACATCCAGGAGCAGCAGGATTTTGTGCTCTCCGAGATCTATGGCGTCATCCGTGCAGAAGGGCGCAGTCTGGAGATCACGCCGGCGGTGATCTTCGACCAGTACTACGGATCACGGGCGATCCACCTCTTCTTCAATCTCTGGTATCAGGACTTCGACTACTCGCCCGCGCTGGATGCGAACGGCCCACAGGTGGATCACATCTTCCCGCAGAGCCTGTTGAAAACGGTCAAGGACATCAACCCGGAGAGCGGCAAGCGCAACATACTGCACTACCGGGCTGAGCAGCGCGACCAAATCGCCAACTGCATGCTACTGACGGCCGATGAAAATGGATTCTCGAGGAAGTCAGATACGCCTCCCGCGCAGTGGTTTGCCCGAGATCGATTCGGTTCGGATGAAGAGCATCAGCGATATCTGGCAATGCATCTGATACCAAATGACCCTGCACTTTGGGAGTTGGATCGCTTCGGCGACTTTATCGAAACGCGCAAGGCTCTCATCGAGAAGAAGTTCAGCTACATGCTTCAACCAGCGGAAGGATCAGCAGCATGACGCTCAAACCCTGGCGCGAGATCGCCGTACCGCACGAGGACGTGCTCAAGGGTACGTTCCAGCAGGCCGAATTCGCGGCTGACCTGTCGCGCGTTCACGCGGGTACGGCAACAGCCGAGTACCAGAACCCGGCGCTGTTCTTCCAGCGCACCTTCATCACTGAGGGCATGCGTCTGCTGCTGGACTCGGTGGTCAAGCGCCTCTCGGGCAGGGGCGGCGATCCGGTGATCCAACTGCAGACGGCCTTCGGGGGCGGCAAGACGCACACCATGCTGGCGGTCTATCACCTGGCCAAGGGCGAGGTGCCGGCGAGTGAGTTGCAAGGCGTCGCGGCCATTTTGGATGCAGCGCAGATCACGGAACTGCCCCGCGCGCGCGTCGCGGTGCTCGACGGCATCAAGGCGTCGCCCAACCAGCCGGTCGTGAAGGAAGGCCAGAACATCCGCACGCTGTGGGGCGACCTGGCGTGGCAGCTGGGTGGCGCAGAAGGCTACGCCCTGGTGGCCGATGCCGACGCCTCGGGTACCTCGCCGGGCAAGGAAGTGCTGGCCGATCTGCTGGGCCGCTATGCGCCCTGCGTCATCCTGATAGACGAGCTGGTGGCCTATGTGCGCCAGTTCGAAGAAGGCAAGGCCCTCACCGGGGGCACCTTCGATTCCAACCTCAGCTTCGTGCAGGCGTTGACGGAGGCACTGAAGGCCGTGCCGACGGCGGTGCTGCTGGCGTCGCTGCCGGAATCGGCCAAGGAGGCGGGCAGCCAGCGCGGCGAGAAGGCGCTGGCTTCGCTTTCGCACTACTTCGGGCGCATTCAGGCGCTGTGGAAACCGGTGGCCACCGAGGAGGCCTTCGAGATCGTGCGGCGGCGCCTGTTCGCGTCGATCAACGACAAGCTGGCGATGGAGTCGGTATGCCGCACCTTTGCGGACTTCTACATCGAGAACCGTGACGACTTTCCGCAGGAGACGCAGGAGAGCCGTTACTTCGAGCGTCTGGTGCACGCCTACCCGATCCACCCCGAGGTGTTCGACCGGCTCTACGAGGACTGGTCCACGCTGGACAACTTCCAGCGCACCCGCGGCGTGTTGAAGATGATGGCCAAGGTGATCCATCGGCTGTGGAAGGACGGCAACAACGACCCGCTGATCATGCCGGGCAGCTTCCCCATGTACGACGGCGACGTGCGCAACGAAATCATCAACTACCTGCCGCAGGGCTGGGACCCGGTGATCGAACGCGACGTGGACGGTGAGCGCGCCGAGACCACTGAGATCGAAAACAAGGACACCCGCTTTGGCAGCGTGCAGGCCTGTCGCCGTGCGGCGCGCGCGGTGTTCCTGGGCAGCGCGCCGAGCACCACGAACCAGCTGGTGCGCGGTCTGGAGCTCGACCGCGTGATGCTCGGCATCGTCCAGCCTGGCCAGCAGATCGGGCTGTTCAAGGACGCGCTGCGCCGGCTCGGTGACCGGCTGCACTACCTCAACCACGCCAACAACCGCTTCTGGCTCGATACGCGCCCCAACCTGCGGCGCGAGATGGAAGAGCGCAAGCGCCGCTTCCAAGACAAGGAGGACGTGTTTCCCTTGATCCGCGAGCGCGTGCAGCGCGGCTTTGCCAGCGGCGTGTTCGGCGGCATCCACGTCTTCACCGACAGTGGCGACGTGCCCGACGACTGGGCGCTGCGCCTGGTAGTGCTGCCGCCCGACGCGGCATTCAGCAAGAGCGGCCAGAGCTTGGGCCTAGAGCGCGCGACCGAGATTCTGAAGAAGCGCGGCGACCAACCCCGCTTCAAGCAGAACCGGCTGATCTTCCTGGCGGCCGACTACGACAGCGTCAGCCGCCTGAAGGACCACGTTCGTTCGTACCTGGCGTGGCGCAGCATCGTTGCCGACTACAAGGACAACCGCATCGTCCTCGACAACCTGATGGCCAAGCAGGCAAGCGCCAGCCTGGAGCAGGCCGAGGACACCGTGCGCCGCATGATCCGCGAGACCTACAAGTGGCTCGTGGCGCCGATGCAGGAGGCACGCCCCGGCAAGGGCTTGTCCGAGCTGCGCTGGGAGCACTTCCAGGTCAACCCTGGCGCGCAGAACTGGTCGCAGGAAATCGAGCGCGTGTTGAAAGAAAACGAGCTCCTCATTACCGAATGGGCGCCGATCCACCTGGCCAAGGTGCTGAAGGACTGGTTCTGGAAAGAAGACGCCAAGGAGACCAGCGCCTTGAACGTCTGGCAGCAGAGCTGCCAGCAGCTGTATCTGCCGCGCCTGAAAGACGACACCGTCTTTCGGATGACGATGGCCGCGGGCGCGGAGAGCCGCGAGTTCTTCGGCTTCGCGCAGGGCAAGGAACCGGATGGCCGGTACGTCGGCTTCAGCTACGGCAAGCGCACGTCGCCGATCATGGACTCGTCGCTGCTGCTGATCGAACCGCTCACCGCAGCGGCCTATATGGAGGCACTGCGAGCGGCAGAGGAAGCCTCGCGTGCCAATGCCGCTAACACTGGCGGAGGCGCTTCCACTTCAACAGTGACCATTAGCGGTAGCGGCGACACGCGCCGAGTCGAGGAATCGGGCGAAGGCACATACCAGCCCGGCTCGGGCGCCGGCTCGGCCGTGAAGAAGCAGTTCTACGCCAGCATCGAACTCGACCCGATCCTGGCGAAGAAGCAGTTCGCCGACCTGGTCGACGAGGTCGTCCAGCAATTCACCATGCGCACCGGCGTGAAGGTCAAGATCGCCATCGAGATCCAGGCCGAATCAGCCACCGGCTTCGACGACGGGTTGCAGCGCGCGGTGAAGGAGAACTGCAACGTGCTGAAGTTCAAGAACGCTGAGTTCGAGACCGGCGAATAGGGGACCGCCGTGGGGATCATCGACAAAACCACCTACCGCCTGACCTGCCCGCAGTGCGGCGCTGCCGAGACGGCGAACGTACTCGACAAGGGATCGAACTGGCAGTCCGGCGCTACGTTCAAGCGGTTCGAAACGTCTTGGTCTGGTGGCGGCAGTACCGAGCCCGACCTCATCTCGGCGACCTGCAAGCAGTGCGGCGTAGCTGCTCAGCGCAGCGCCTCGTAGGTCCGCCACACATGCCCAAGAAGAAGAGCATCAAGGGCTCGGCCAACGAGTTCAAGGCCGAAGCCGACAAGATCCTGGCCTTCCTGACGGCATCGGCGGGCCTCGGGGATGAACATGTCTCGTGGTGTCATGATCTGGCGGTCATCCGCCTCTACCGAGCCTTCGAGTCCCTGATGCTGGATGCGCTGGTCGGCGCGCTCAACAACGACACGTCGACGCTGTCCAGCAGGACGTTCTCCTTCCCGAAGCGTCTGACCGATGAGGTCTGCCGATTCCTGGTGACGGGACGCGGCTACTCTGTGCGCGCCGGTTTTGAGAGAACAGAGAGCAGAAGAGAGTCGAACCGGGCGACTTCCGGACGCCGGGCCGCCACGGCGCCGAACCCCGCGTGGTGCTGCGGAACCCGGAAATGAAAACGCTCAACCGATAGAGGTTGGGCGCTGAATAGTGGTGGCCAGGGACGGAATCGAACCGCCGACACGGGGATTTTCAATCCCCTGCTCTACCGACTGAGCTACCTGGCCGCATGGAAGATGGCATTGGCCGTTGCGGCCAAATTCAAGAGAGGGCGAAATTTACCCTCTGCCTGGTTTTCCGTCAAGCTGGGCGCGCGGCCTTCAGCCTTCGGCAGCTGGCGGGACATAGTCCGGCGGTGCTGCAACCTCGCCTCCGAAGAAGAACTTGGCCATCTCCTGCTCCAGGAACTTGCGCGCCTTGGGATCTATGGGCGTGAGGCGGTATTCGTTGATCAACATGGTCTGGTGACTGAGCCAGCTTTGCCAGGCCTGCTTGGATACCGATTCGAAAATGCGCTTGCCCAGTTCGCCGGGGTAGGGCGGAAAATCCAACCCTTCCGCTTCGTGTCCCAGCTTGATGCAATGCACCATGCGTGTCATGTGATTGTCCTCCGTCTCGCCAGCCTGTTGGGTGCCCCCGCCTTGGGCGGAATCGGGCCGCTGTCAGATGAGACCCGTGCTTGCGATGGGGTCTCGATCTTCAGACGGCCAAGGCCGGGAAAGCCTCTAGCGGGCTTTTGATGCCACCAGCCCTGCCCAACCGGCGGTCACCGGCTTGGCCCTGTCCTCGGGGGAATCGTTCTCGATTCTATACCAAAGGAAGAGAGGAACGGACTTCAATCTGACTGGACAAGCCGGCGCCGGCGATGCGCGCAACCTGGACGGGCCACGCGCATGGTTCAGGGTTTGATCTTGTAGCCGGTCTTGAAGATCCAGGCGATGGCCGCGAGGCAAAGCGCAAGAAACAGCACGATCATGCCCAGGCTGACTGCAATGCGGACATCCGCCACACCATAGAAACTCCAGCGAAAACCGCTGATGAGGTAGACGACGGGATTGAGCAGCGCGACCTTCTGCCACAGGGGCGGCAGCATCTGGATGGAATAGAAACTGCCACCCAGGAAGGCAAGCGGCGTGACGATCATGAGGGGGATGATCTGCAGTTTCTCCCAGTTGTCCGCCCACACGCCCAGGATGAAGCCGAACAGGCTGAAGGTCACCGCAGTCAGGAACAGAAAGGCCGCCATCCACAGTGGATGGGCGATGGTATAGGGCACGAACAGCCGCGCCGTCGCCAGGATCAACAGGCCCAGCAGCACCGACTTGGTCACCGCAGCGCCGACATAACCGGCGACGATCTCGACCGCCGACACCGGCGCCGACAGCAGCTCGTAGATCGTGCCGGACCACTTCGGCATGTAAATGCCGAACGAGGCGTTGGAGATGCTCTCGGAGAGCAGGGAAAGCATCACCAGCCCGGGAATGATGAACGCGCCATAGGAAATCCCCTCGACCTCGCCCATGCGTGAGCCGATCGCTGCGCCGAACACGACGAAATACAACGAGGTGGACAGCACCGGCGAGGCGATGCTCTGCATCAGGGTGCGCAACCAGCGCGCCATTTCAAAGCGGTAGATGGCCCGGATGGCATGGATGTTCATGCTTCGGCCCTCAGGATGTTGACAAAGATTTCCTCCAGCGAGCTTTCGCTTGATTGCAGGCTTTTGAAATCGATGCCGTTTGCGGCAAGTTCACGCAGCATCTGCGCGATTCCGGTCGGTTCACCCTGGGTCTCGTAGGTATAGATCAGCTCGCCGCCATCCTCGGAAAGCGCCAGCGCATAAGCGGCAAGGCCCGCCGGAATCATCCGCAACGGCTGCTGGAGTTGCAGCCGCAATTGTTTCTTGCCCAGGCGACGCATCAGCACCGCCTTGTCCTCGACGAGGATGAGTTTGCCGTTGCGGATCACGCCGATGCGATCGGCCATCTCCTCGGCTTCCTCGATGTAGTGGGTGGTCAGGATGATCGTCACACCGCTGTCGCGCAGGCGGCGCACCATGGCCCACATGTCGCGCCGCAGCTCGACATCCACGCCCGCCGTCGGCTCGTCGAGAAACAGGATCTCGGGTTCGTGGGATAGCGCCTTGGCGATCATGACGCGCCGCTTCATGCCCCCCGACAAGCTCATGATGCGGTCATTGCGCTTGTCCCAGAGCGACAGATCGCGCAGGACCTTTTCCAGATAGCCGGGATTCGCCGGCTTGCCGAACAGGCCGCGACTAAAGCAGACCGTCGCCCACACGCTTTCGAAGGCATCGGTGAACAATTCCTGCGGGACCAGGCCGATCTTGGCCCGCGCAGCGCGAAACGCCGTGCGGATGTCGTGACCACCCGCCCGGATGGTGCCCGAACTGGGATTGACGATGCCGCAGATGATATTGATCAGTGTGGTCTTGCCGGCCCCATTGGGGCCCAGCAGGGCAAAGATTTCCCCGCGCCGGATGTCGAGATGGATGTCATCCAGCGCGCGAAACCCAGTCCCGTAGATCTTGTTCAGCGCCGTGACGGAAATGATCGGCTGCACACAGTCCCCTTGTCGTGATCGTTGCTTTCGTAGTGGTCGCCATGATATCGGCCAACTTTCTAGACCGCCTGTGCTTCCACCGCCAGGTGCGCCAGCAGATCCAGAACGGGCTTCACCATCCCCCCCGGCGGCGTATCCCCGACGCGGTACCAGATCCCGGCGCGAGCCGCGGGCGCAGCCCTGTCCAGCGCCATCAAGTGCAGCCGCCAGGGCTGGATGCGCAGGCGACGATGGGTGAGGACATGCCGCATCATGGGCAGCGCCGCGCTCGCCTGGGGCGGCTGGCCAAACCATTGCGCGCACCAGTCGGCGGGCGCCAGATCGGCCGGGCATTCCGGCAGGCACCACATGCCGCCCCAGATGCCCCGGGCAGGCCGACGCTCCAACCAGACGTGGTCGCTGGATGCTTGTACGATCAGCAGGGTGAGCGCGACTTCCGGCACTGGGCGCGCGATCGTGCGCAGCGGATAGGCCTCGGCTCGCCCGAGACCAGCGGCCCGGCAATCGCCATTGAGCGGACACGCCCCGCAACGGGGTTGTCGCGGCGTGCAACAGGTCGCGCCCAGATCCATCATGGCCTGGGTATAGTCACCGACCCGCTCGGCGGGCGTCAGCGCTTCCGCCACCGCCCACAACCGGCGTTCGCGGGCGGCCCCCGGCGGGTCGTCGAGCGCCAGGAAGCGGCTCAATACCCGCTTCACATTGCCATCCAGGATGGCGTGACGGCCTCCGCCAGACAAAGCCGCAATGGCCGCCGCCGTGGAGCGTCCGATACCGGGCAGCGTGCTCAGGCTGTCGACATCATCGGGGAAGCGGCCGTTGCGATGGCTGACCACCCATTGCGCGGCGCGGTGCAGATTGCGGCCACGGGCGTAATAGCCCAGCCCTGTCCACAGCCCAAGCACCTCGTCCAGGCTGGCCCCGGCCAGCGCAACCACGTCCGGAAAGCGGGCCATGAAGCGCTGGTAATAGGGGATGACGGTCGCCACCTGGGTCTGCTGCAGCATGATCTCGGAGACCCAGATCCGGTAGGGATCCGCGCTGCCCTGCCAGGGCAGATCGCGTCGCCCATGATGATCAAACCACGCCAGCACCTTGCCGGAGAAATCCTCTGGCGGCAGCGGCAGATCCGCTGGATTCACCGCAGGAATTTCTCCAGTCTTTCCTGCAATTTCTCGGATGCCTTCTGGCGCAATTCGTCTTCCCGCTCTTTCAGCTTTTCTTCCAGCCTGTCCTTTTCCTTCTCCAGCCGCTCACGCGCCTTGACTTCCGCCATTGCCTTGAGATCAGGCCGCACGGAAGGACTGGCCCAGGGGCCCTCGATGCGGATGGGCACGGGCGTATCGACGAGATTGCCGAGCAGGCGATCACCGCTGGCAACACCCGTTCCCAGCAGCGTTGCCAGCACCTGGAAATCCAGTTGCTGGCGCGACACATCGACC
Source organism: Candidatus Macondimonas sp. (assembly GCA_049664005.1). Taxonomy (GTDB): domain Bacteria; phylum Pseudomonadota; class Gammaproteobacteria; order UBA5335; family UBA5335; genus Macondimonas. Next base: position 8,369 of record JBATEM010000195.1, on the reverse strand, counting down.
TGTCCCTTGCCGCTCATGCGCAGCAGCGGAGAAGTCAGCATCAGGTCGTCGTTGCGCCAGATCGGCCCCTTCATGGCCACACCCGCCTTGATCTCCGTGAATTCGGTTCCCCCCTCGGGCGCCGTTCCCGGATCAAGCGCCCGCAGCTGGGCATAGCCGCGGCGCAACTGGCCCACCACGTCGATGTTTTCGATGCGGCCATTGTGCAGATCCAGTGCCATCAGGCCATCCAGGTTCTTGAGCCACTGGTCGCCATCCACGCCGCGGGTCGCGGCCTGCAGGTTGAGATTGCCGGTGCCGGTCAGATAGGCCTTGCCGGCAAAGCGCATGAGCAGTGGCGCCAGCTGGATGCCCTTGAGTTCCGGCCTCAGGTTGAGGGTGGGCGTAGCGGAGGATGCATCCACCTGCGCGGTGGCGTTGAGGTTTCCGCCAAAGAGACCGGCGCGCAGCGGATCGACCGCCAGCCGGCCGTCTTTCAGCAGCGCCCGGACTTGCGCGTCTTTCATCACGACCCGGCTCACGGTCAATTCACCGACTGCCAAGCGGGCGTCGAGATCGAATTGCCGCAGCGCAGCAAAGGGCAAGGGCTGGGGTTTGCCTGCAGCGGCGGGCTTGGGGCTCGGCGCTGCGTTCGCATCCGTCGCGGGTGCGGGCGGCAGGTAGCGGTCCACGTTGAGGCGGTCCACCGTGAGATCGGCCTCCAGTTGCGGACGCCCACCCCAAGCCAGCGCCGCGCGTCCCTGCATCCGTCCGCCGTCGAGATCGAGCCGTAGTGCATCCAGCGCAATGCGTTCGGCCGTTCCGGCAAATGCGCTGTTCAAGGCCAGGCTGCGCAGGGTGTCGGGGGCAGCAGTGGCGGGGAGCTCGAGCTTGAGCGCCGCCAGTAGCGGGCGGGGGGCGAAGGCGGGCGTTTCGATCCGACCCTTATAGCTGAGGCCCTGCCCGCTGGTCGTCAGGTCCACCTCGCCCTGCGCGCTGAACAGATCCGCAGCGCCGAGGCGCAGGGCTTTCACCGACCAGCGCTGATTGGGCACTGAACCCAGAACATCGGCGGCGAGTTCCGTTTTGGGCAACAGACGGCCAGCGCCCAGATCCACCTGCTCGGTCGAGAGTTTCAGCGCGTCCAGCGCCAGTTGGCCTGCGCCCCAGTCATAGGACAGTTTTCCGCTCGCGGTCGGATCGAGCAGGCCTTGACCCTGAGCCGTTCCCAGTTTACCGATTACGTTCAGCGCCAGGGCGGGCGCCTCCAGTCGACGTCGCTTCCAGTCCACGACCACAGGCGAACGACCCGTCAGCGCAATCGGAGCAGTGTCCGCCATCAGGCGCAACCCCGCCGCTTCCAGGTTGAGGCTGGGCAGCCGAAGCTGACCTGTGCCCCAATCCAGCGCGCCTTCGGTCTTGATCAAGAGGCCATCCATCCCCCGGCCAGCCCACAGCAATTTCTGCCCGGCGAGTTCCACTCCCTTCAATTGGGCCTTGGATTGCACCGCGTCCACCGCCACCTCGCTCACCGCCAACACGAGCGCCTCGATGCGTTGATTGGCGGTTTGATACGGACCGATTGCGAGTTTCACCGGCCCCAGAGTGCTCGGCGTATTGGCCTGCCAGGCCCCCTCCCCGGATAGTTTGAGTGGCAGCACCCCGTCGCCCAGAAGGTCAGTACTGCGCAGTCGGGTCTCGAGCACCAGATCTTCCACGCCATAACGCCCGGCGTCCGGCGCCACCTGAAGTTTGGCCGCCAGGGTGGTTTCCGCATCCAGGCTGGGGGAGCCCATGGACAGAGTGAAGGATGAACTCACCGGTACCGCGCCGCCCCAGCGCACCCGGCCAGTGGTCAGGTCCCAGTTGGTCAAGGCATAGCGCTGACCGCCTTGGCGATCATCCCAGAGCAGCCGTCCCTCGCGAATCCGCACGCCCGTGATATCGAGTTGATTCAGAGCAAAACGCGTGTCAGTGGCGGGAGGCTCGGCAGAAGAGGGGGGAGTTGCGGGCCGTTGAGTATCTGAACTGGCCAGACGCTCCTGAATATCCTGCCAGTTGGTGCGACCGTCCGCGGCGCGTGCCAGATTCAGCTGCAGGCCATCCAGCGCGATGGTGCCGAATTCCAGTCGACCCGACAGCAAGGGCCACAAGCGCACGCCGGCTCGGGCATGACGTACCGCCAGCATGGGCGCGTCCCCGAAGCCTGGGGCATTGGTTAGCGTCACGCCGTTGAGATCCAACCCCAGCCAGGGAAAGACGCTCAGGCCGAGCTTGCCATCCAGCGTCAGCGTGCGTCCGGTTCGCTCGCTGACCATGCGGACCAGGTCATCGCGGTAGGCATTGGGATCGAGCACCCGTGGCAGGATGAGCGCCAACGCGGCGCCCAGAATGAGCACGGCCAGCACGCCCAAACCCATCGCCTTGATCCATCGGTTCATACACTGTCCTCGTCGTATCCAGGCGACAGGCCTTTTCCGGCCTGCACGCGCATACAAGACCGCCAGCGGGCCGGGATGTTCCGGATCATCCGCATGCTCATGGGGAAACCGAGCGTCGGATGGTCGGCTGTGTGCCGGGTTCGCGTCGAACCGGTCGCAGCCCAAGGCTTGCAGGCTGGCGCGAAATTGGGCTCCCGCACCGTTTCGGGCCGATCGGTAACGGCGCCGTTGCCCTCAGGCTGCGGCAGGCGGCAGGTGGGCGGGGTCGGCAATCTGCCGCGCCAGGATGCGCCGGAACACATCCGGGTCCTTGATGTGAGTGAGTTCCCCCGGACGGGGAAAGTGCAGGTCATGCAGGCGCGACAGCCAGAAGCGCAACGCAGCCGCACGCAGCAGGGTCGACCAGATTTCCCGTTCCACCGCCGAAAATGCCCGCTCACGGGCATAGGCGCCCACCGCTGCTGCCACCCGCTGCGGGTCCAAACCCCCGTCTTCCAGGGCGCACCAGTCGTTGACGGCGATGGCCAGATCGAACAACAGCACATCGTTGCAAGCGTAGTAGAAGTCGATGACGCCCGAGATGCGATCGCCCTGGAACAGCACGTTGTCGCGGAACAGATCGCCGTGGATGACCCCGCGCGGCAGGTCGAGATCACGCAGGCGCGCCTGGTGATTCAGTTCCTCCGTCAACAGCCGCTGGCTGGCTGGATCCAGATGGGGCAGCAACACCTCCGCCATGCGCTGCCACCACTGGGGTCCGCGGCTGTTGGATCGCTGGCGGGGGTAGCTTTGCCCGGCCAGGTGCAGACGGGCCAACATTTCGCCCATCGCGGCGCACTGGTTGGCATTGGGTTCCAGGGCGCTGCGTCCCGGCAGGCGCTGCACCAGCGCGGCGGGCTTGCCCTTGAGCACCAACAGGATCTGGCCGTTGCGATCCGCCACCGGCGCCGGGCTGGGAATGCCGTGGGCGTCCAGGTGGTCCATCAGGTAGAGACAGAACGGCAACTCGCTGACATGCAAGGTTTCGAACAGCGTCAGCACCCAGCGCCCACCGCTGGTATTGACAAAGTAGTTGGTGTTTTCGATGCCGGCGCGGATGCCCTGGAAATGCTGCAGATCGCCCACGGTATAGGCATCGAGGAAGGCGACCAGCTCGCTGCGTTCAACCTTGGTGAAAACCGACATGAAACACCGAAATCGGGGCGGGGAAGCGGCAAGCTTAGCGCAAGGCGCTCCATCGGGTGAAGCCAGCGTCCGCCGTGATGGCCTGCAGACACCAGAATGCCTCACCGACCCAAAGGACAAACACGGTGGACTTCCCCTATGCTTCACTTCAGGCTGAATCCCTGACGGAGCCTCTCGCCATGCCCTTGTCCGGTTTTGAGCAAAGTCAGTTTCATGACGGCACCACCTCATTTCCGGTGTATCGCGCCGGCACAGGCCCCGGCGTGGTGATCATCCACGAAATCCCCGGCATCACCCCCCAAGTGGCGCGTTTCGCACGCCGCGTGGCCGACGCCGGCTTTACCGTGGTGCTGCCGGAGTTGTTCGGCACCGCCGGCCGCCGCCTGTCTGCTGGCTATCTCGCCGATTCGGTGGCACGGGTGTGCGTGCGGCGGGAATTTCATGTGCTGGCCCGCAATGGCACCAGCCCCATCGTCGAGCCGCTCAAGGCCCTGTGCCGGCAACTGCATGCCGAACTGGGCGGCCCTGGCGTGGGCGCGCTGGGCATGTGCCTGACCGGCAATTTTGCCCTTGCCCTGATGGTCGATCCGGTGGTGGCGGCGCCGGTGTTGAGCCAGCCTTCCCTGCCCTTCGGGATCACGGCGTCGCATCGCGCGGCGCTGCACCTCAGCGAAACCGATCTGCACTGCGTCAAGGATCGGGTGGCGCAGGGCGCCCGGGTGCTGGGGCTGCGCTTCACCCATGATCTGGCCTGCCCCAAGGCACGCTTCGATCATCTGCGCCGCGAACTGGGCGAGGGTTTCGAGGCCATCGAGATCGACTCCGGCCCGGGTAACGCCCATGGCATTCCCCGTTATGCCCATTCGGTGCTCACCAACGACCTGGTGGACCGCGAAGGCCATCCCACCCGGGCCGCGCTGGATCGGGTGCTGGGCTTTTTCGCCGAGCGCCTGAAGGCCGCATGAAACAGGTCGTGAGCGACGACGGCGCCGTGCCACCCGCCGAAATCATGCCCTGCACCGCTTCGGGCCAGTCCGAGGACGGCCGGCCAGTGCGGGGCAATCTCTGGGCTGCCCTACCCCCTCCCGGTGGCGAGGAACAGGTCCAGATACTGCTATCCCAGCCGGGGATCCGCCTCGAGCGGATCGTCAGCCACGGCCAGGCCAGCCCGCCGGGGTTCTGGTACGACCAGGAGGAAGGGGAATTCGTCGTGCTGCTGGCCGGCGCGGCCACGCTGAGCCTGCAGATCGCTGACGGCGTTTATGAGACAGTGGCACTGCGCCCCGGCGACTGGCTCCACCTGCCAGCCCATTGCCGCCATCGGGTGGAGGCCACCGCCGAGGGCCAGCCAACGGTCTGGCTGGCCGTGTTCTTCCCCGCCGCGGTGAGCGAAGCAAGCGGGACCGCAGCTTGACCTTCAGCTTTTCAGCGGCCGGTACTTGATGCGATGCGGGATGTCGGCGGCGACCCCCAGGCGGCGCTTGCGGTCGGCCTCATAATCCGCGTAGTTGCCTTCGAACCAGACCACCTGACTATCGCCCTCGAAGGCGAGGATGTGGGTGGCGAGCCGATCCAGAAACCAACGGTCATGGGAAATGACCACGGCGCAACCAGGAAAGGTCAGCAGGGCTTCTTCCAAGGCACGCAGGGTTTCCACGTCCAGGTCGTTGGTGGGCTCATCGAGCAGCAGGACGTTGCCACCCGCTTTCAGCACCTTGGCCAGATGCACCCGGTTGCGCTCGCCACCGGACAGTTCGCTGATGCGCTTTTGCTGGTCGGTGCCCTTGAAATTGAAGCGACCCACATAGGCCCGTGACAGCGCTTCATAGGTCCCGACGCGCAGCATGTCCTGGCCATCGGAGATCTCCTCCCACACCGTCTTGCTGTCGTCCAGGCTGTCCCGGCTCTGGTCGACATAGGCCAGCTCCACGCTGGGGCCACGGCGCAGCTCACCCGCATCGGGCTGCTCCTGGCCGGCGAGAATGCGGAACAGCGTGGTCTTGCCGGCGCCGTTGGGGCCGATGATGCCGACAATGCCACCCGGTGGCAGACGGAAGCTCAGGTTCTCGAACAGCAGGCGGTCGCCGAATGCCTTGCGCAGGCCCTCGGCTTCGATCACCAAGTTGCCGAGGCGCGGCCCCGGCGGGATGTACAGCTCCTGGGTCTCGTTGCGCTTCTGGAATTCCTGCGAGGACAGCTCATCGAAGCGGGCCATGCGCGCCTTGCTTTTGGTGGTGCGCCCCTTGGGGTTGCTGCGCACCCATTCCAGTTCCTCCTGCATGGCCTTGCGGTGGGCCGATTCCTGTTTTTCTTCCAGGGCCAGGCGCTTCCCCTTCTGCTCCAGCCAGTTGGAATAGTTGCCCTCCCAGGGGATGCCGTGGCCCCGGTCCAGTTCCAGGATCCAGCCGGCGACGTTGTCGAGAAAATAGCGATCATGGGTGACGGCAATGACCGTGCCCTTGTAGTCGTGCAGGAAGCGCTCCAGCCAGGCCACCGATTCGGCGTCCAGGTGGTTGGTGGGCTCATCGAGCAGCAGCATGTCGGGCTTGGACAGCAGCAACCGGCACAACGCCACGCGGCGCTTCTCGCCACCGGAGAGCTGGGTGACATCGGCATCCCAAGGCGGCAGGCGCAGCGCCTCGGCAGCAATCTCCAGGGTGCGGTCCAGTTCCCAGGCGCCGGCGGCGTCGATCTTGTCCTGCAGCTCGGCCTGCTCGGCCAGCAGGGTGTCGAAATCCGCGTCCGGATCGGCAAAGGCATCGCTGATGGCGTTGAAGCGGTTCACCAGGGCTTTCAGCTCCCCCACGCCCTCTTCGACATTGCCGCGCACGTCCTTGTCCGGGTTGAGCTCCGGTTCCTGCGACAGGAAACCGATTTTGGTTCCGGGCTGGGGGCGTGCTTCGCCCTCGAAGTCCTTGTCGACCCCGGCCATGATGCGCAGCAGGGTGGATTTGCCTGAACCGTTCAGGCCCAGCACGCCGATCTTGGCGCCGGGAAAGAAGGACAAGGAGATGTCGCGCAGGATTTCCCGCTTGGGCGGGACGATCTTGCTGACGCGGTGCATGGTGTAGATGTACTGGGCCATGGGCAGATTCCTGAATTGCGGGGCGTGTCCGACATTGCGCCGAACGGCCAGGGGGCGTCTGGGATCGGGTACAATACCCCGTTTCGATAGCCCCCGCCCACCTGTCAAGGAGTCGCCCCGCCATGTTCAGTCCCAGCATGCGGATCGCCGGGTTCGATGACGAACTCCAAGCCGCCATGACCGCCGAAGCGCGCCGTCAGGAAGAACACATCGAACTGATCGCCTCGGAAAACTATGCCAGCCCGCGGGTGCTGGAGGCGCAAGGGTCGGTGCTGACCAACAAGTATGCCGAGGGCTATCCCGGCAAGCGCTACTACGGCGGTTGTGAGTACGTGGATGTGGCCGAACGGCTGGCGATCGAACGCGCCTGCACGCTGTTCGGCGCCGCCTACGCCAATGTTCAGCCGCATTCGGGCTCACAGGCCAATCAGGCGGTCTACATGGCGCTGCTGGAGCCAGGCGACACGGTGCTGGGCATGTCGCTGGCCCACGGCGGCCACCTCACCCACGGCGCTTCGGTCAATTTCTCTGGCAAAATCTACAAGGCTGTTCAGTACGGCGTGAACGAGCAGGGCCTGATCGATTACGAGCAGATGGAGTCCTTGGCCAGCGCCCATCGCCCACGCCTGATCGTCGCCGGTTTTTCCGCCTATTCGCGGGTGGTGGACTGGGCGCGTTTCCGGGCCATTGCCGATGAAGTGGGCGCCTATCTGCTGGTGGACATGGCCCATGTGGCGGGCCTGGTGGCGGCCGGGGTCTATCCGAGCCCGGTGCAGATCGCCGATGTGACCACCACAACCACCCACAAGACCCTGCGCGGCCCCCGTGGCGGGCTGATTCTGGCCCGTGCCAATCCCGACATCGAGAAAAAGCTCAATTCCATGATCTTCCCCGGCATCCAGGGCGGCCCCCTGATGCATGTCATCGCGGCCAAGGCCGTGGCCTTCAAGGAAGCACTGGAACCCGAATTCACGACCTATCAGCGACAGGTGGTGGACAATGCCCGCATCCTCGCCGCGACGCTGGTGGAGCGCGGCTACAAGATCGTTTCCGGCGGCACCGACAATCATCTGATGCTGGTCGATCTGATCGCCCAGGACTTGACTGGCAAGGATGCGGAGGCGGCCCTGGGGGCGGCGAACATCACGGTCAACAAGAACGCCGTGCCTGGCGACCCCCGCTCCCCCTTCGTCACCAGCGGCATCCGCCTGGGCACCCCGGCCATCACCACCCGCGGCTTCGGGCCGGCGGAAACCCGCCAACTGGGCCACTGGATCGCCGATGTCCTCGATCACATGGACGATCCCGCCGTGATCGCGCGGGTCAAGGGCGAGGTACTGGCCTTGTGCCGGCGATTCCCGGTCTACACCGCAGCCTGACCGCGCAGGAAAACGCACCATGCATTGCCCGTTCTGCGGGGCTGCCGATACCCGGGTGGTGGATTCCCGGCTTGCCGAGGACGGCAGTCAGGTGCGGCGCCGGCGCGAGTGTCCCACGTGCGGCGAGCGCTTCACCACCTTCGAGCGCGCCGAGCTGACCCTGCCCCGGGTGGTCAAGCGTGACGGCAAGCGCGAGCCCTTCAGCGAGGACAAGCTGCGGGGCGGCTTGCTGCGGGCACTGGAAAAGCGGCCGGTGCAGGCCGAGGCGGTGGAGGCGGCCGTGGGGCGCATCCTGCGGCT
>JBATEM010000194.1:0-3626 GCA_049664005.1 Candidatus Macondimonas sp. | reverse complement strand
CTGCCGGCTCGAAACCCGCCGCCCGCATGGCGGACAGGGCGGCTTCGAAGCCTTCGGGCGCGACCAGCACGTCCAGCGAATCGTCCTCATTGCGCACGATGTCCTCGGCGCCGGCCTCCAGGGCCGCCTCCATGAGTTGATCATAGTCGGTACCGGGCGCGTAGCTGAGGATGCCGGTGCGGGTGAACAGATAAGCCACCGAACCATCGGCGCCCATGTTCCCGCCATGCTTGGTGAAGGCATGACGCACTTCGGCCACCGTGCGGTTGCGGTTGTCGGTCATGCATTCGACCAGAATGGCCACGCCGCCCGGCCCGTAACCCTCGTAGCGCACTTCTTCCAGTGCCGCACCATCCAGCCCCCCGCTGCCGCGCTTGATGGCGCGCTCCACGGTGTCGCGGGTCATGTTGGCCGTGAGCGCCTTGTCCATCGCCAGACGCAACCGGGGATTGCTGGCCGCATCACCGCCGCCGGTACGCGCGGCGATGGTGATTTCCCGGATCAGCTTGGTGAAAAGTTTGCCGCGCCGCGCATCCTGGGCATTCTTGCGATGCTGGATGTTGGCCCACTTGCTATGTCCTGCCATAAAAAACAACCGTTGTGTCTGGAAAAACGCCGGGCGCCCACCGCCCCGGCGCATGAATCAGAATGTGACGTTCAACCCAATCTGGGCGCCCTGCGCGAGATCCTGGTCACCGGCCTGGTCCAGTTCCACTCGGCTCAGGCGGTAGCCCACATAGACCCGCGTCTCGTTGAGCACTTCGTATTCCAGCCGCGCCGCCGTATCCAGCAGGGACTTGCCCTCGCCAAAGGTCAGGACTTCGGGCGCATAGCTCGCTGTCAGCGCCAGACGCGCCCGATTCAGTTCCTGGGGCGTGATATACAATTCGCCGGTAAACGCCAGCGCGCTCACGTCCTCATCCGATTTATCGAGCGAGGCCCCATACAAGGTGGCGCCCAAGGCCCCTTCCACGCCGACTGTGTTGCCGCCCGCATCGCCACGCACCTTAAGCCCCAGATGGATCAGGTCGCCTTCATCGCCATTGTGCAGGGCGCCCACATCCGCCCGCAGCATCCCGCCCGCCGCCGGCGCCACATCCCCCTCATAGGCGAGGCGGAAGGCATCGTCACCCACGGACAGATCGACGGTATGGGACAAGGCGGCGAATGGCACGCACAATGCGAACACCGCGGCAAGGGACATGGAACGCATACAGCAATCTCCTGCGGCCTTGAGGCCGATAACGAAAAGGTCGTGTAGGTGAAGGAAATGGCGTTTATCATACCCGGATTGCCCATCGGGCCACACCCGAAGACACCATGACCGCCCATTCCCCCGATTCCACGCTCCTGCCGCCCGCACCTCCCGCGACGGTCGATGCCATGAAGGTGTGCCTGGCCAGCTTCCCCAAACTGGCCCCGCGGGCACTCCAGGCCGGGCGCATGGCCGAGGAACTGGGCCTGGGCGAGGATGCCGTCCTGGCTGCGATGATCTATCCCTTGATGGAGGCCGATGTGCTGCCACCGAGCTGGAGCACCCCGCCCCATCCCGCCCTGCCCTGGGGTCTGCTCAAGGGCTTGAACCGGCTGCGCATCATGGATGAGCTGGCGCCCAGCCGGGCCACGGCGGATCCGGATGCCCAGCTTGAACGCCTGCGCAAGATGCTGCTGGCCATGGTGGAAGATGCCCGGGTGGTGGTGATCAAGCTCTGCTATCGACTCCATACCCTGGAATCGGCCAAGAACCTGCCGGCGGAAGAACAGCGCCAACTCGCCCAACAGACGCTCGATCTGTTCGCGCCACTGGCCAACCGACTGGGGATCTGGCAGATCAAGTGGCAGTTGGAAGACTGGTCGCTGCGTTATCTCCACCCCGATGCCTACCACAAGATCGCCCGCTGGCTGGATGAGCGACGCACCGACCGCGAACGCTATATCCAGGAAACCATTCGGGCCATGCAGGAGGATCTGGACAAGCACCATATCCGTGCCGCAGTCACCGGCCGACCCAAGCACCTCTACAGCATCTGGCGCAAGCTGGAACGCAAGGGCATGAGCTTCAGCGGCCTGTTCGATGCGCGCGCCATCCGCGTGCTGGTGGACGACATTCCCGCCTGCTATGCGGTGCTGGGACTGATCCATGGCCGCTGGCAGCCGATTCCCGGGCAGTTCGACGACTACATCGCCTCTCCCAAGGAAAACAACTACCAGTCCCTGCACACCGCCGTGATCGGACCCGCCGGCAAGACCCTGGAAGTGCAGATCCGCACCCACCGCATGCACGAACAGGCCGAACTGGGGGTGGCCGCCCACTGGCGTTACAAGGAAGGCGGCGCGGCGGGCGACGCGGGGCTGGAGCGGCGCATCGCCTGGCTGCGCAAGCTGCTGGAAAGCAGCGGCGAGGATGGCAATGCCGAGGATTTCCTGGATCGCTTTCGCGCCGAAATCGGCGAGGAGCGAGTCTATGTCATCACCCCTCGGGGCGACATCCATGACCTGCCCGCCGGGGCCACGCCGCTGGATTTTGCCTATGCGGTGCACACCGATGTGGGCCATCGCTGCCGCGGCGCGCGCATCAACGGCGCCATTGCCCCGCTCACCCGCGCGCTACAGAACGGCGACCGGGTGGAGATTCTCACCGCCAAGGAACCCAAACCCAGCCGGGACTGGCTGATTTCCCAGCTCGGCTATCTCACCACCAGCCGGGCCCGCGCCAAGGTGCGGCAGTGGTTCAAGCACGAGGATTACAACCAGAATCTGGCCACGGGACGCGACCTGCTGGAACGGGAGCTGAACCGACTGGGACTTGGCGATGAGCCATTCGAGGCCCTGGCCGCGCGCTTCAACTATGCCAAGGTCGGCGATTTCCTGGCCGCCATTGGGGCCGGCGACCTCAGCACGGCCCAGATTGCCGGTCGCCTGCAGCCGGTCGTGCCTCGGGAAATCGCGCTCCCCGCCGCCACCGGTCGGGAACTGCCGCCCGCAGAACGCAGTGGCATCCATGTCCACGGGGTCGGGCGCATGCTCACCACGCTGGCACGCTGCTGCAGTCCGGTTCCTCCTGAACCCATCATCGGCTATATCACCAAGGGTCGCGGCATCACGGTGCACCGGCAGGATTGCCGCAACGCGCTACGGCTGGAAGCCGCCGCCGCTGGCCGCATGGTGGAGGTGAGCTGGGGCGATACTACAGCCCAGACCTATCCCATCACCATCCGCGTGGAAGCCTATGACCGCCCCGGCCTGCTGCGGGATATCACCGTGCTGCTGGCCAGCCAGCGCATCAACGTCCTGGGGGCCAACACCCACACCGACAAGGAATCGGGGCACGCGGTGATGGACCTGATCCTGGAAATCACCGGCATCGCGCAGCTCAGCGACGTTCTGGGGCGGATCAGCCGCTTTCCCAACATCACCAGCGCCCGCCGCCACAACTGACCGGCGCCAGCGCGCGAAACTCAGCGGTTGCGCATGTGGATGGCGCGCTTGTCGACTGCCAGGGCCGCTTCATGCACCGCCTCGGCGAGGGTTGGATGGGCATGGACCGTGCGGGCCAGATCTTCGCTGCTGGCGCCAAAGCTCATGGCCACCACCGCCTCGGCAATCAGCTCCGAGGCGCCGGGGCC
>JBATEM010000193.1:0-1918 GCA_049664005.1 Candidatus Macondimonas sp. | reverse complement strand
CCGCCCAGGGTCCATAATCCCGGTCGGGCAGGACGGGCAGCAATACCACCGAGATCAGCAGCAAATTCAGCGTGGCCTGTAGTTCGCTCGCCTCCAGCCGCTGCAAACCGGCATGAAGCGTGGGCTTTAGGTTGAGCACCAGGCTGGTGGTCACCGCCCCGGCGGCAGCAAGTTCCAATTCACCAACCCCGGCCAGTGCCCCGAATCCCAGGGTCAACAGGGCCGCAATGGTGGTGGTGGCGCTGGCCGCCTGGGTTGAGTGGAATCGCAACAGATAGGCCCCACCCAGTACTGCAGCCACGGCGAGGACCATTGCCACCAGGATCCCGCCGCCGAAGGCTTCGCTCAGCAGACTTGCCACACCGCCGAGCAATCCGAGCAAGCCAAAGGTGCGCAGACCGGCGATACGCTCTCCTTCCATCAGGGTCCGGGATTGCCATCCCCGCTCCAGGCCGATCAGCAAGCCAACCGCCAGCGCCAGCGCCAGATTCCCAAAGGCTTGTCCCTCCAATGCCATCTCCTCTTCAAAGGTGTTATCGCGATCCACCAGGCGAGTGACCGATTCCATGCTACCGCATGCAATTTGGACTTGCCTTTCGGATGAAGACTGCCAAAACGCGACAGGCCTTCAGGTTTCTGTAGTGGAAGAGAAAGGAGAAACAAAAGGGGGTTGAAAATGGCCCGTCCCTGGGATTGAAGGGATTTTCAGAGCTCTGCCGCCGCGCGCAGAAGATTATGGTAAACCCCTGTCAAACTGAGGATTTCAGGGCTCTCCGGGGCGCGCTCGCGTAACGAACGAATCGCACAATCCAGCTCGTACAGGGCGCGTCGCTGACCGGCTTCGCGCACCAGGCTCTGTACCCACAATATCGCGACATCGCGGCGTCCGCGTGTGATGGGCTGCACTGCATGGATGCAGCTTGCCGGATAGAGCATCAGATCGCCGGCATTGCCCTTCACTGCGCGCGCGCCATAGCTGTCGTCGATGGCGAGTGCGCCGCCATCGTAATCTTCTGGCGCGTTCAGAAACAAAGTTGCCGCAAGATCGGCGCGCAGAGGCAAGTCATCAAAGCGAATGGCATTGTCGACATGGGCGCCAAAGGCCATGCCGGGCAGGTAGCGGTTGATCAAGGCAGGATGGACCCGCCGTGGCAAGGCGGCGCTGACGAAATCAACCGAAGCCTCCAGCGCAGCGCCTATCAAACCCTGCAGCGCCCGGGTCTGGGGGGCGTCGGACGATAACTGGAGATTCTGCTTGACCGATGCAGCCAGCCCAGCATGCCGGCGGTGACGCGACCATCGCCAAACGAAGCCGAATCCAATAACGCCTGCGCACGAGCCAACGCCGAGTCGTCCAGGAGTCGCGGGATGACGATCAACATCAGAGTGCCCGGATCACGAGGATGGTCCCGAGCACCGTACTGCCACCCACCAGACCAACAGCCAACAGCCGCCCCGGATGCAGTTTGGTCCACAGCAGGACGCCGCTCAGGGTCAAGGCAACCATGGACCCGGCCAGGGTATCGGCAAACAATACCCAGCCCACCCCAAGTCCTGCCCCGGTGTGCAGGCGGGCCAGCGTGGCGAAGAAATTGGCGCGCTCGCGCGTCACCTCCGCCCGCGACTCGCCGGCCCAATAGATCACCTGCACCCGCTCCTGCGACGTGTTGAGCATCAAATTCCAGCGCTTTCCCCGCTCGGTGGCGGCTACCGGTTCGGCTGTGGGGCGACGGTTCTCATCCGGAATACGCACCTTTGCCTGCGGTAGCGCAAGCGCGCCGGGTAACCAGACCGCCAGCGCCTGGGGACTTGCGCCCGCCGTCGACGGCACCTCGATGCGCTGGTGAGTGGGCGCATAGGCCATCAGATCAAGCTTCAGCACGGCGCGATGGTTGAGCACAAACCCGGACACGCCGAA
>JBATEM010000192.1:0-1876 GCA_049664005.1 Candidatus Macondimonas sp. | reverse complement strand
ATGCGGCTTTATTCGGAAAGACAATGGGGTCCTAGGGTGTTAGGCGCCCGTCTTCAGCACCGCTGCGCGCTGGCACTGCTGTTCGCCCTGTCGTGGGCCGGGGGGGATGGCATCATGGCCGCCGAGCTGCCCGACCCCTTGCGTGTGGAGGATGTGCCGCGGATCGCCCGGGAACAGCGGGCGGAAGTGGCGGCCGCCCAAGCCCGGGCCCGCGCAGCGGATCAGCGACCGGCCATCGTCTCGGCCTTGGAAGATCCGATGATATCGCCCGCCATCGACCATTACCCCTACGAGATGATGGAAGAAGAGGGAAGCAGCGGGCGCCGCTACGACTGGAGCATGACCGTCGAACAGCGCTTTCCACTCTCCGGCATTCGCGGCCATCGCCGGCGCTCGGCTCAGGCCGAGGCCGCACGACTTTGGGCCGACACCGACCGCACCGCCCTCAACGTGGAGCTGGACGCGATGACGGCGTTTCTCATGCTCTACGAGCGACGACGCATGGTCGAGGTGGTGGATCAGCAATTGGCGTTGGCACACCAATTCGTGACCGCCACCGCGGCCCGCTATGCGGCGGCCGTGGGCAATCAGGCCGACGTCTTGCGGGCGGAGGTGGAAGTGGCGCGACTCGACGCTGCGCGCCAGGCGCTGGCCGCGGAAGTGCGGGCCGCTGAGGCCATGTTGAATGCCGGTTTGGGTCGTCCAGTCGACGCATCAGTGCCGCAACTGGCCCGTCCCATTACCGATGCCGCCCCACCGCCTTGGGAAACGGTGCATGCCCAGGCCCTGCAACGGCGGCCGGAATTGCATGCCGGGGAGGCGGAGATCGAGCAGGCCCGAGCCGAGGTGGATGTGATGCGTGCCATGTATCTGCCCATGGGCATGGTGCGGGGCGGCCAAGCTTCCACCATGGCGGAAGGTCGTGGCGGGATGCTAATGGTGGGCGTCAGCATTCCCATCTGGCGCGAGCGCTTGCGGGCGGGGTTGGGGGAAGCGCGGGCTATGGAGGACATGGCGCGCGCCGACTGGCAGGCGATGCGGCGCATGATCGAGGGCGAGGCAGCCGCTGCCCGCAACCAGGTCGAGGCCGCGCGGACGCGCTTTATGGCGTTTCGGGATGAAGTGGTGCCCCGTGCCCAAAATGCTGTGACGCCAGCCCTGGCCAATTACGCCGCCGGTCAGGGCAGCCTGACGGGTGTGATCGAGGCGGCCCAGGCGCTGTGGTCGGCGCAGGGCGAACTGGTCATGGCCGAAGCCAATCTGGGGCTGGCCTGGGCACGCCTGCAACGGACGACAGGTGAATGGGGGTGGGAGGCACCCTCCAAACTCATGATTCCTTCCGTCCCCATACTGCTCCCTCCGCTTGAGTCCAACCCGTCCCAGGACAAGGACAAGGACGAGAACAGCGACAGCGAGGAGGAGGAATCATGAGCCTGGATGGGCGGAAACGCTTTGCCGTGCTCCCTGCCGGCATCGGCGCCGTGATCGGCGCCGTGGTTTTGGGCTGCGTGCTGTTCGTCCAGCATCACCGGCACGGCTGGCCATTTTCGCTGCACCATGAGATGTCCAGAGACTGGATGGTCCAGTCGCCCGTCGGTCCGGAGTCCCCTTCCCCGCGCCCGGCCGAGGGGCTTGCTCCGCCCCGGGCTCCCGTGGCGTGGGAGCCAAGCCGCCTATCCGCCATTGGCATCCGCACCGAGCCGGCCCGCCTGGAGACTCTCAGCCTGCCACTGCGGGCAGTGGCCACGGTAGTCCCCGACGAATCCCGGGTTTCGCACATGCATACGCGGGTGGCGGGATGGATCGAAGCCCTTTACGTCAATACCACCGGGCAGACGGTACGGGCGGGCCAATCCCTGGCGGCGATTTTTTCGCA
>JBATEM010000191.1:0-2575 GCA_049664005.1 Candidatus Macondimonas sp. | reverse complement strand
TTGCAGGCCTGGTGCGCCGCCCAGGGCGTCGCGTCCGTCATCCTGCGCGTGCCGGGCATCTATGGCCCCGGCCGGCTCCCCCTCAAGCGCCTGCAGAGCGGCGCGCCACTGGTGGATGAACGGGAGTCGTCCTTCACCAACCGCATCCATGCCGACGATCTGGCGCAAGCCTGCGTTGCCGCAGCCGTCCGCGCGCCCGACAACCGCATCTACAACATCAGCGATGGCCATCCCACCAGCATGACCGACTACATGCTGCAAATCGCGGATCTGCTGGGTCTGGAGGCACCGCCCATCATCAGCCTGAACGAGGCCCAGGCCGTGCTGAGCCCTGCCCTGCTGTCGTTCCTCAACGAATCCAAACGGCTGGACAATCGCCGTATGCTCAAGGAACTGGGCATTCGGCTGCGTTACCCGACCCTCCGGCAGGGGTTGCCCACCTGCCTGCCGGAGGAGGTGTAACGCGTAACGGATTCAGGACGCGCGCGCGATCCCCAGCGCCTGCGCCTCGGCCAGCAGCACCGCCGGCTCGGGCAGGTCGGTGATGGTCCGGCCGTAATGGGCGTGGCGGATCACGCCAGCGCCATCGATCACGAATGCGGCGGGCTGCTGGGTTTCCCGGCCTTCGAAAGCGCCATGCCCGTAACCCTGGCGGATGGCCCGGAAAATGACGGGCAGGTTGCCCGGCGCCAGATAGCCCGCCAGGCTGGCCTCGACTCCGTAGCTTGCATACACCCGCCCCTCGGGATCCCCCAGCAGTGCCGCGCCCGGAGCCTGGCGCTGGGCAAAGGCCGACAGCCGTTCGGGGCTGGACTGGAACACGATGGCCAGGGCAGCGCCGGCCCGATCGAAATCGGGCGCGGCGCGGGTCAGCTCGACACTGGTCATCTGACAGACCGGGCAGCCCACATAGCGACTGAACACCAGCACCAATGGCCGGCCCTTGAAATCAGACAGCGACACCGTCTTGCCAGCGGCATCGGGCAGGCTGAAGTCGGGCGCGGTATCTCCAGGATTGCATTGCATGGTCATTCTCCTCCGATTTGTTCACGTTCTTTCAATGCGCGATAGAAACGCCGTGGGCTGTGCCACCGGACCCGCCAGGGAGCCGCCCCGCAATGTCACAGGCCAAGTTGCGGCCACAGGGCGTCGACGCGCGCCTTGACCTCCGGGCTCATGGCAATCGGCCGACCCCACTCGCGCTGGGTTTCGCCGGGCCACTTGTTGGTGGCATCCATCCCCATCTTGCCACCCAGGCCCGCCACCGGCGAGGCGAAATCCAGGTAGTCGATGGGACTGTTCTCCACCAGGTGCACATCCCGCACCGGGTCCATGCGGGTGGTCATGGCCCAGATCACATCCGGCCAGTTGCGCGCGTCGATGTCCTCATCCACCACGATGACGATCTTGGTGTACATGAACTGGCGCAGGAAGGACCACACCCCGAACATCACCCGCTTGGCGTGCCCTGGATACTGCTTGCGCATGCGCACCACCGCCAGCCGATACGAGCAGCCCTCCGGCGGCAGGTAGAAATCCAGGATCTCCGGGAACTGCTTTTGCAGGATGGGCACGAAGACCTCGTTCAGCGCCATGCCCAGGATCGCCGGCTCGTCCGGCGGACGGCCGGTGTAGGTGCTGTGATAGATGGGATCGTTGCGGTGGGTGATGCGGTCGATGGTGAACACCGGAAAGCGCTCCACCTCGTTGTAATAGCCGGTGTGGTCACCGAAGGGGCCTTCCGGCGCGATGTCGTTGGGGTGGATATGCCCCTCCAGCACGAACTCGGCGCTGGCCGGCACCTGCAGG
Source organism: Candidatus Macondimonas sp. (assembly GCA_049664005.1). Classification (GTDB taxonomy): domain Bacteria; phylum Pseudomonadota; class Gammaproteobacteria; order UBA5335; family UBA5335; genus Macondimonas. Next base: position 766 of record JBATEM010000191.1, on the reverse strand, counting down.
TCCGAGCCCTGGCACTTTGCCAGTTCGGTGCGTGAACCGCGCAGCAACCCGGCAAAGGCATATTCCGACAGCGTATCGGGCACCGGCGTCACCGCGCCCAGGATGGTGGCCGGATCGGCGCCCAGCGCCACCGCCACCGGAAACGGCTCCCCCGGATGGGCGCGCTGCCATTCGGCGAAATCCAGCGCCCCGCCGCGGTGCGCCAGCCAACGCATGATGACCCGGTTGGGGCCGATCACCTGCTGGCGATAGATCCCCAGGTTCTGGCGCGGCTTGTGCGGTCCGCGCGTGACCACCAGCCCCCAGGTAATCAGGGGCCCGACGTCCCCGGGCCAACAGGTTTGAACCGGCAAGCGGGACAGGTCCACCTCGGCGCCTTCCCATACCTGCTGCTGACAGGCTGGCCAGCGCACCGTCTTGGGCGCCATGTCCAGCACCTTGCGCATGATGGGCAGGCTGTTCCAGGCATCGCGCAGCCCCTTGGGCGGCTCGGGTTCCTTCAAAAACGCCAGGGTATGGCCGATCTCGCGCAGCGCGGCCAGATCCTCCGCCCCCATGCCCAAGGCGACGCGCCGGGTGGTCCCGAACAGATTGGCCAGCAGCGGGATCGATGAGCCCTTGGGCCGCTCGAACAACAGCGCCGGCCCTCCAGCACGCAGGGTGCGGTCGCAGATTTCCGTCACCTCGAGCGACGGGTCCACCGGCACGCTGATGCGCTTGAGTTCGCCCTGCCGCTCCAAATGGCCGATGAAATCCCGCAGGTCCC
>JBATEM010000190.1:0-3400 GCA_049664005.1 Candidatus Macondimonas sp. | reverse complement strand
CGCCCGATCCGGCCGAGTATGCCGCCGCGCTGCGCCAGCGCCTGGCCGGGCGCTCGCTGCAACTGGTGCTGGAGCCGGGGCGGGTGCTGGTAGGCAATGCCGGCATTCTGTTGACGCGGGTGGAATACCTCAAGGCCCAGGGAGAACGGCATTTCGCCATTGTCGATGCGGGCATGAACGACCTGCTGCGCCCCGCCCTATACCAGGCCTGGCAGGAGATCGTGCCGGTGCGCGCGCATCCCGAGCGGCCGGAGCAGGTCTATGACGTGGTGGGGCCGGTGTGCGAGACGGCGGATTTTCTGGGCAAGGCGCGGCCACTGCGGATCGCGGAAGGCGATCTGCTCGCGGTGCGCTCGGCGGGCGCCTATGGCTTCGTGATGGCCTCCCAGTACAACGCCCGGCCACGGCCGCCGGAGCTGCTGGTGGACGGCGCGCGGGTGTATGTGGCGCGGGAGCGCGAATCGGTGACCGATCTGTGGGCGGGCGAAAGCCTGCTGCCGGATTGAGCGGGCTATGACGGCGGCGATTCCCCCGCCGGTGCCGCTGGTGCTGGTGGATGGCTCCGGCTATCTCTACCGCGCCTTTCACGCCCTGCCGCCGCTGAGCACCCGCGATGGGCGCCCCACCGGCGCGGTGGTAGGCGTGTTCAACATGCTGCGCAAGCTCATTGCCGAACTGCAGCCGGTCCGGCTGGCCGTGGTGTTCGATGCGCGCGGCAAAACCTTCCGCGATGAGCTGTTCCAGGCCTACAAGGCCCATCGCCCCCCGATGCCGGACGATCTGGCACAGCAGGTGAGCCCGCTCAAGGCCTTGATCCGCGCCATGGGACTGCCGCTGATCGAGGTGGCGGGCGTGGAGGCGGACGATGTCATCGGCACCCTGGCGTGCCAAGCGGCCGCGGTGGGCCTGCAAACCGTGATCTCCACCGGCGACAAGGACATGGCCCAACTGGTGGACGGGCACATCCGGCTGGTCAACACCATGAGCGGCACCTGGCTGGACCGGGAGGGGGTCACGGCCAAGTTTGGCGTACCGCCCGAATGCATCATCGATTACCTGGCGCTGGTGGGGGACAGCAGCGACAACATTCCGGGCGTGCCCCAAGTCGGACCCAAGACGGCGGCCAAGTGGCTCAGCACCCACGGCAGCCTCGACGCCGTGCTGGCGGCCGCCGACGCCATCACCGGCAAGGTCGGCGAATCGCTGCGCAGCCACCTGGATCAACTGGCGCTGTCGCGCGAGCTGGCGCGGATTCGCACCAATCTCGATCTGGCGCTGGGGCTCGATGATCTGCATCCCGCCCCGGCTGACACAGCAGCCCTGCTCGCGCTTGCCCAGGACCTGGAAATGGGCGGCCTGTTGCGGGAATTGGCGCCCCCCACGGACGCGACAGCGGCGCCAGCGCCTTCGCAGGATGATCCCAGGCATTACCACTGCATCCGGGACGAAGCGGCGCTGGCGGCCTGGATGGACCGGCTGGAACAGGCCGATCTGATTGCACTGGACACCGAAACCACTGGCCTTGACAGCCTGAACGCCCGCATTGTCGGGATGTCCTTCGCCATCGAGCCGGGCGAGGCGATCTACATTCCGCTGGCCCATGAAGGACTCGATGCCGTGCCCCAGCTCGACCGGGACGCCACGCTGGCGCGGCTGCGCCCACTGCTGGAGAACCCGGAGCGGCCCAAGGTCGGTCAAAACCTGAAATACGACCGGGCGGTGCTGGAAAACCACGGCATCCGACTGGCGGGCATCCGCCACGACACCCTGCTGGAATCCTATGTGCTGGACAGCACGGCGCGGCACGATCTGGATACCCAGGCCCTGCGCGAGCTGGGCGTCTCGACGATCAGCTATGAAACCGTGACCGGAAAGGGTATTCGCCAGATTCCCTTCGCCGCCGTACCGCTGGATGTCGCCTCCCGCTACGCGGCGGAGGATGCGGACATCACCCTGCGCCTGCATCAGGTGCTGTGGCCCCGGCTGCAGGCCGTGCCGGCGCTGGAGCGGGTGTATGAATCGATCGAGATGCCGCTCATGCCGGTGCTGGGGCGTATGGAACGGCTCGGCGTGCGGGTGGACGCCAGCCTGCTGCGCACCCAGAGCGCCGAGCTGGCGGAGGAGATGGCCAGCCTGCGTGAGCGTGCCCAGGCCGAGGCCGGATGCGCCTTCAACCTCGACTCGCCCAAACAGTTGCAGGAAATCCTCTACGACAAGCTGGGCCTGCCGGTGACGCGCAAGACGCCCAAGGGCCAGCCCTCCACGGCCGAGGACGTGTTGCAGGAACTGGCCGTCGATTACCCCCTGCCCCGGCTGATCCTGGACTACCGCAGCCTCGCCAAGCTCAAATCGACCTATACCGACAAACTGCCGGCCCAGATCGATCCGCGCACCGGGCGTATCCACACCTCCTACCAGCAGGCCGTGGCGGCCACCGGGCGGCTGTCCTCCTCCGATCCCAACCTGCAGAACATTCCGGTGCGCACGGCGCAGGGACGGCGCATCCGCCAGGCCTTCATCGCCGATCCGGGCCATGTCCTGCTGTCCGCCGACTACTCCCAGATCGAGCTGCGCATCATGGCGCATCTGTCCGGGGACGCGCGACTGTGCGAGGCCTTCGCGCAGGGGGAGGACGTGCACCGGGCAACGGCGGCGGAGGTGTTCGGCGTCCCCCCGGAGATCGTGAGCAGCGCGCAGCGGCGCGCCGCCAAGGCAATCAACTTCGGACTCATCTATGGCATGTCGGCCTTCGGGCTGGCGCGACAACTGGGTCTGACCCGGGACGCGGCGCAGCGCTATGTGGACCGCTACTTCGAGCGCTATCCGGGCGTACGCAGCTTCATGGAACAAACCCGCGCAACAGCCCGGGAACAGGGCTTTGTGGAAACCGTCTTCGGTCGGCGGCTGTATGTGCCGGACATCCAGGCCCGCAACGCCGCCCAGCGCCAATATGCCGAGCGCACCGCCGTCAACGCGCCCATGCAGGGTACGGCGGCAGACATCATCAAACGGGCGATGATCACCATTGATCACTGGATCGCGCGGGAGGCCGTGCCGGCGCGGATGATCCTGCAGGTGCACGACGAGCTGGTGTTCGAAGTCCCGCTGGACGCCGTCGAGGCGGTGCGGGAAGGGGTTCTGGCGCGCATGTCCGGTGCGGCGGAACTGGCCGTGCCGCTGGAGGTCGATGCGGGTGTGGGAGCGAACTGGGATGCCGCGCATGGCGGCTAGAAATCCGGCGCCCTGTTTCAACCCAAACCGGGCATGAACTTTTTCAATACCCCATAGTCTATGTATTCGAGTATCGCAACGATACTCTTCCTACCCTGAGTAAGCGGACCCGTCGGTTTCCCCCAAGGCCACGGTGTTCCGTTCTGACCGCGACGGTTCTCCCCCCTTA
>JBATEM010000189.1:0-13105 GCA_049664005.1 Candidatus Macondimonas sp. | reverse complement strand
TGGGCGCGCAGCGGCTTGCCCTGCGCCTGGGCCTCGCGCGCCACCACTGGTGCGCACAGCACCAGATCGCCGAGATAGTTCCCCGACCAGCCCGGCGGCGAATCAAAGGGAAAGGACAATACATTGGTGGGGCCAGGCTTGTTGCGATAGGCCTGATTGAGGGCAGCTGATTCGGCTTCGTCCGTTACCCGCAAGGTCAAGCCCCCAGCCCGCTCCAACACGCCCAGGCTGGTCTGGATCCAACGGCGGAAACTCGCGGGCGCCGGGACCCCGCGCCGTCCCACGGCATACTGGATGCCGTAGGGCTCATCAGTCACCACCCGTCTCCCGTGGGTCGGCTGGCGTTTCCCAACGGGCATAGGCGTCGACGATTTTCTGCACCAGGGCATGGCGCACCACATCCTGGCTGGTAAAGAGGGTAAAGCTGATGTCTTCCACATCGCGCAGCACGTCCTGCACGTGGCGCAAGCCTGAAGTCGTCTGACGCGGCAAGTCCACCTGGGTGGTGTCGCCGGTGATGACCGCAGTGGACCCGAAGCCCAAACGGGTCAGGAACATCTTCATCTGTTCCACCGTGGTGTTCTGAGCCTCGTCCAGGATGATGAAGGCTTCGTTCAGCGTGCGCCCGCGCATGAAGGCCAGCGGGGCCACTTCGATCTGTGCCCGTTCCATCAAGCGCTCGACCTTGTCCATGCCCAGCAGATCATGCAGCGCATCGAACAGGGGGCGCAGGTAGGGATCGACCTTCTGGGCCATGTCGCCGGGCAGGAAACCCAGCCGCTCGCCCGCCTCCACGGCAGGTCGCACCAGCACGATGCGGCGGACCTGGCCGCGCTCCAAGGCTTCCACGGCAGCGGCCACGGCCAGATAAGTCTTGCCGGTGCCCGCCGGGCCGATGCCGAAATTGACATCGTGGGTGAGGATGGCGCGCAGATAGCGCTGCTGATTGGGGCCTCTTCCACGGATCATCCCGCGGCGGGTGCGAATGGCGATCACATCCTCGGCGGACGCATCCTCAGCCACAGGATCGGCCAGGTTGGCCGATTGCAGCAGCAGATGAATCTGCTCGGGACTGAGGGATTCCACCAGGCTCATGCGGTGCATTTCCTTCAGCAACCATGCGGTCTGGTCGACCTTGTCAGCGTTCCCCAGGATCTGGAAGTGCGCGCCACGGTTGCGGATCTCAACCCCCAGCCGTCCTTCGATCTGGCGCAGGTGTTCATCGAAACGGCCACAGACCCGGGCCAGACGCAGATTGTCATCGGGTTCGAGCTGCAAGTCGCGGGTGATGCGTTCGGATGCGACGGCTTCAGGCATGGGTTACCCCCTCGGACAGGATCGCTTCCGCGCGCAGCGAATTGGGTCTTAGCGCGACGATGCGCACGGGGACCATTTGCCCGATCCACTCGGCGGGACCGGCAAAATTCACCCAGCGATTGCAATCGATGCGCCCGGTCAGCTCCAGGGGATTCTTGACCGACGGCCCTTCCACCAGCACGCGCTGGACCGTGCCCAACAAGCCTTCGCCGTACTGACGGCCCAGGGTCAGGATGCGCGTCTGCAGGCGCGCCAGCCGGGCCTCTTTCTCCGTCATGGAGGTGTCATCCGGCAAGGCGGCCGCGGGTGTGCCGGGGCGCGGGCTATAGATGAAGCTGAAGGCCTGATCAAAACCGACCGCGTCGATCAAGGCCATCGTGGCCTCGAAATCGGCCGGGGTTTCGCCGGGAAAACCGACGATGAAATCGGAGGACAGCGAGATGTCGGGCCGGACTTCCCGCAGCCGCCGCAGCCGCGCTTTGTATTCCAGTGCGGTATGGCCACGCTTCATCAGGGCCAGGATCCGGTCCGAACCACTCTGCACCGGCAGGTGCAGGTAGTTGGCCAGTTTGTCGACCGTGGCGTAGGCCTCGATCAGGGAGTCGCTGAATTCCAGCGGATGGGAGGTGGTGAAGCGGATGCGCTCGATGCCGTCGATCTCAGCCAGGTAGTGGATCAGCAGGGCCAGATCAGCCGTTTCCGCACCCGACATGGCCCCGCGATAGGCATTCACATTCTGCCCCAGCAGCGTGATTTCCCGCACGCCCTGCTCTGCCAGCACCAGGCATTCGGCCAGAACGTCATCGAAGGGCCGACTCACTTCCTGGCCGCGCGTGTAGGGCACCACGCAGAAGGTGCAGAACGTGCTGCAGCCTTCCATGATGGAGACGAAGGCAACGGGCCCCTGGGCGCGGGGTTCGGGCAGGCGGTCGAACTTCTCGATCTCGGGGAAGGAGACATCGACCCGGGGCACCCGCTCGCGGCGCACGGCGTCGATCATCTCGGGCAGGCGGTGTACGGTCTGAGGGCCGAATACCAGGTCCACGAAGGGCGCCCGGCGCAACAAGGCCTCCCCTTCCTGGCTGGCGACACAGCCCCCCACGCCAATGAGCAGCTCGGGACGCGCCAGCTTCCATTCCCGCCAGCGGCCCAACTGGGAAAACACCTTCTCCTGGGCTTTTTCGCGAACGCTGCAGGTGTTGAGCAGCAGCACGTCGGCCTCTTCCGGCCGATCCGTGGATTCCAGGCCATGCGATTCGGCAAGCACGTCGGCCATGCGCGCCGAGTCGTACTCGTTCATCTGGCAACCCCAGGTCTGGATATAAAGCTTGCCCATTGCCCCCTTGACCCGATCCTGTGCCTGAAAGCGCTGATTCTACACCGAAGCGGCCTCGTCCAGACGCGCCATCAGATCAAGCAGCTCCTGAGTCTTTGCTTCCATGAGCGCCTGATCGCCGCGTGACTCCACATTCAGCCGCACCACGGGCTCGGTGTTGGAGGAACGCAGGTTGAAGCGCCACTGCGGGAAGCTGATGCCCAGCCCGTCGGTATGATCCACCGCCAGCGCCTGGCCGGCGAAGTGTGTCTCGATCGCGGCAATCACCTGCGCCGGATGTTGCAGGGTGCGATTGATCTCGCCGCTGGCGGGATAGCGCGCCATGCGTTCCTCCACCAGATCGGCCAGCGAACGCCCGGTCTTGCCGATCATCTCGGCGACCAGCAACCAGGGCACCATGCCGCTGTCGCAATAGGCGAAGTCGCGGAAATAGTGGTGCGCACTCATCTCCCCGCCGTAGACGGCATCTTCCTGGCGCATGCGCGCCTTGATGAAGGCATGCCCGGCCTTGCTGAGCACGGGCTCGCCGCCCGCCGCTTCCACCATTTCCACAGTGTTCCAGACCATGCGCGGGTCATAGACGATGCGCGCGCCAGGAAGTTTTTCCGCAAAGGCGCGGCCCAGCAGACCGACGATGTAATAGCCTTCGATGAATCGGCCGGTTTCGTCGAACAGGAAACAGCGATCAAAATCACCGTCCCAGGCGATCCCCATATCGGCCTTGTGCTCGCGCACCGCCTGGGACGTGATGGCGCGGTTCTCGGGCAGGATGGGGTTGGGCACCCCATTGGGAAAGCGGCCGTCGGGCTCATGGTGCAGACGGATGAATTCAAACGGCAGGTGCTCGGCCAGCGCATCCAGCGCCGGCCCCGCGCAGCCATTGCCCGCATTCACCACCAGCCGCAGCGGCTTGAGGGCCGCGACATCGACAAAGCGCAGCAGATGGGCCACATAGGCCGGCCGCACGGCGAGGGACTGGGTGGTTCCCGGCGTCGCGGCCAGCGTGAACTGATTGGCCTCGGCCAGCGCCTTGATTTCCGGCAAACCGCTGTCCCCGCTCAAGGGACGAGCTTCTTCGCGGACGAATTTCAAACCGTTGTAGTCGGGGGGGTTGTGGCTCGCCGTGACCATGATGCCGCCGTCCATCTGCTCGTGGAAAGTGGCGAAATAGACTTCCTCGGTCCCGCACAGGCCGATGTCATAGCAATCCACCCCCTGCGCCATCAGCCCGGCCATCAGCGCCTGGGTCAGGGCCGGACTGGACAGGCGCATGTCCTGCCCCACCACCACCCGGCGCGGTTTGACGTAGTCGGCATAGGCCCGGCCGATGCGGTAGGCGATGTCCTCGTTGAGTTGATCGGGCAGCCGCCCGCGCACGTCGTAAGCCTTGAAGCAGGTCAGTGATTCAGCCACGTCGATTCCTCGTCGGCTCAGGTGGAGGGGGTGTCATCGCGACGACCGTAACGGTCCTCGAAACGCACAATGTCGTCTTCGCCCAGATAACTGCCGGTCTGCACTTCGATCAGATCCAGCGGAATCTTGCCCGGATTCTCCAGGCGATGGGAGGTGCCGAGGGGAATGTAGGTGGATTCGTCTTCCCGCAGCAAAAAGCTGTCCTCGCCGCGCACCACCCGCGCCGTGCCCTTGACCACGATCCAGTGCTCGGCGCGATGGTGGTGCATCTGCAGCGACAGGGTGGCGCCCGGATGGACGCGGATGTGTTTGACCTGGAAGCGTTCACCGCTGCCAATGCCCTCGTACCAGCCCCAGGGCCGATAAACCCGCCTGTGGGCCAGTGCCTCATCCCGGCGCGCGGCCTTGAGCTGGGCGACGATGGCCTTGACCTCCTGGGCATGGTCCTTGTGAGCGACCAGCACGGCATCGGCCGTTTCCACGATGACATGGTCGCGCACACCCACCGCAGCCACCAGCCGACTCTCGGCGCGCACATAGCTGCCTTGCACGTCCTGCAGCAAGACATCACCCAGCACCACATTACCCTGCGCGTCGCCGGGACCCGCCGCCTGCAGTGCAGCCCAGGAACCCACATCGCTCCAGCCGGCCGCGAGCGGCACCACCACCGCCCGATCGGTCTTCTCCATGACGGCGTAGTCCAGGGAATCCGATCGGCAACCCAGGAAGGGCGCCGACGCCAGACGCGTGAAGTCGAGATCACGGGCAGCGCCGGTCCATGCCGCCTCCGCCGCGGCCAGGATATCCGGCGCATGCTGCGCCAGGGCGTCGAGTACCGTCCGGGCCGTGAACAGGAACATGCCGCTGTTCCAGAAATACCCGCCCTGGCGCAGATAGGCCTCGGCCCGCTCACGGTCGGGCTTCTCCACAAAGGCCGCCACGGATAGCCAGCCGGTCTCGCCGTCTGCGTCAGCCCCCCGGATATAGCCATAACCGGTCTCGGGCGTCGTGGGCACAATGCCGAAGGTCACCAGATGCCCGATCTGCGCCGCTGCACGCGCCGCGCCCAGCGCCTCGCGAAAGCGTTCAGGCTGCTGGATCAGATGATCGGCCGGCAACACCAGCAGCAGCGTTTCGGGATCCCGGCTCGCGGCATCCAATGCTGCGATGGCCACCGCCGGCGCCGTGTTGCGGCCGGCGGGCTCCAGCAGGATGCCGGCCGGTTCGCGGCCGATCTGGCGCAGTTGTTCGGCCACCAGGAAGCGGTGCTGCTCGTTGCACACGATCAGCGGCGCGGCCAGCTCCGGCACGCCCACCAGTCTGAGCAGGGTGTCCTGCAGCAAGGTGTGCTCGGAACACAAGGGCAGGCACTGCTTGGGCAGTTGCTCGCGGGACAAGGGCCAGAGCCGGGTGCCCGAGCCTCCGGACAGGATTACGGGCACCATGCGGGATGCGGCGGGAAGCGAGTCGACGGGCAGGGATACCGATGCAGCGCTCATGGGGAATGCTCCGGGATGGCGGAAAACTGCAGGCCAAATTGTCGGCGCAGGAGCCGATCCCGCCAGGGGATGGGCAACCGCGCCAGCAAGGGCATCAGGCTGCTGCCGTTGCCAATGCGCACCATGGCGCGCGGGCGCGGCGCGGTCACTGCCCGATAGCAGATGCGCGCGAAGGTTTCCGCCGACGTCGCACGGCGCTGGGAGGCCCGTGCGCGGCCATAAATAGCTTCCCGGCACCGGTCATACCAGGAGTCTGCCCGCAACACCCGTTCCACCGCCTCGCTGGCATGATCCCCGAAGCGCGAGCGAATCGCGCCCGGCTGGATGGTGATCACCGCGATGCCAAAGGGTGCGAGCTCCATGCGCAAGGCATCGGACAGGCTATGCAGGGCGGCCTTGGTGGCGCAATACACGCCGGCAAAGGGCGTGGTAAGCACCCCGGAGACGCTGCCGATGTTGACGATACGCCCCCCGCCTGGGCGCATGCGCGTTGCAGCGGCCTGAGCCATCAGCAGAGGCGCGAACACATTGGTGGCGAACTGACGCTCCAGCTCCGTTTCCGGCATTTCGACGGTCGGCCCCATGGCGCCGTAGCCCGCGTTGTTGATCAGGATGTCGACATGATCTTCCTGGGCGTCCAGCGCGGCCCAGAACGCCGCGCGACTGGCCGGGTCACAGACATCCAGCGGCAATGCCTGCAGGCCCAGGGCGCCGAGTTGCGCCAGATCCTCGGGTCTCCGCGCCGTGGCATAGACTCGGTAGCCATGATGGCGAAACGCCAGCGCCAGCGCCTGCCCGATGCCGCTCGAACAACCGGTGATGATCACCACCGGGGGATAACGCATGGGCATACCGATGCTTCCTCGCTGTTTCGTCCGTTGAAACGCCCGGTGCGCGCCCTCAGGCCGCGCCCGCCAGATCCGGCAACAAAGGCCGCAGATAACGGCCGGTATGGGAAGCAGCCACCTCGGCCACCGCCTCGGGTGGTCCTGCGGCAATCAACTGCCCCCCGCCATCACCGCCCTCCGGCCCCAGATCCAGCAGCCAGTCGGCGGTCTTGATCACATCCAGGTTGTGCTCGATCACCACCACCGTGTTGCCGTGACCACACAGCCGTTGCAGCACCGCCAGCAGCATTTCGATGTCGTAGAAATGCAGGCCTGTGGTGGGCTCATCCAGAATATACAAGGTTCGCCCGGTGTCGCGCTTGGACAGCTCCCGTGACAGCTTCACCCGTTGCGCCTCACCCCCCGAGAGGGTGGTGGCGCTCTGGCCCAGGCGAATGTAACCCAGACCCACGTCCATCAAGGTCTGCAACTTGCGCGCCACGGTGGGCACCGGGGCAAAGAACGCCAGTGCGTCCTCCACCGTCAATTCCAGTACCTCGTGAATGCTGCGCCCCTTGTAGCGCACCTCCAGGGTTTCCCGATTGTAGCGCTGGCCCTTGCACACATCGCAGGTGACATACACATCGGGCAGGAAATTCATCTCCACCCGGATCACCCCATCGCCCTGACAGGCTTCGCAGCGACCGCCCTTGACGTTGAAACTGAACCGACCGGGACCATAACCCCGGCTGCGCGCTTCTGGCGTGCCGGCGAACAGCTCGCGGATAGGCGTGAACAGGCCGGTGTAGGTGGCCGGGTTGGAGCGCGGGGTGCGGCCGATGGGGCTTTGGTCGATGTCGATCACATGATCGAACTGATTCAGCCCCTCGATGCGCTCATGGGGGGCGGGTTCGGCGGCGGCGCCATGCAGATGGCGCGCTGCCGCGACATGGAGCGTGTCGTTGATGAGGGTGGACTTGCCCGAGCCCGACACGCCGGTCACACAGGTGAACAGGCCCACCGGGATCTCTGCGGTGAGGTGTTTGAGGTTGTGACCGCTCGCGCCCGTGATGCGAATCCAGTGGTCGCCGTCGGGTTGCCGGCGCGGCCTGGGGATGGCAATGCTGCGTCGGCCGCTGAGGTATTGGCCGGTAAGGGATTCGGGATGGGCCGCAATCTCGGCCGGCGTTCCCTGCGCCACCACGCGGCCGCCATGTACGCCGGCGCCGGGACCCATGTCCACCACATGATCGGCGGCGAGAATGGCGTCGTGGTCATGCTCCACCACGATCACGGTGTTCCCCAGGTCACGCAAATAGATCAGGGTGCGCAGCAGGCGGTCGTTGTCGCGCTGATGCAGGCCGATGGACGGCTCATCCAGTACATACATCACCCCCACCAGGCCCGCGCCGATCTGGCTGGCCAGCCGGATGCGCTGGGCCTCCCCACCGGAGAGGGTCTCGGCGCTGCGGTCCAGGCTCAGGTAATCCAGCCCCACGTTGACCAGGAAATCCAGCCGCTGGGCGATTTCCTTGCAGATGCGCTGGGCAATTTCCCCACGCCGTCCCGGCAGGTTCAACTGACCAAAAAAAGCCTGGGCCTGGCGCACCGACCAGGCGGTCAGCACCGGCAGACTGGTGTCCTCGATGAACACGTGGCGCGCCGCCAGGTTGAGCCGCGCACCGCCGCAAGTCGGGCAGGGCCGGGTGCTGATGAACTTGGCGAGTTCCTCGCGGATGAGGTTGGAATCGGTCTCGCGGTGGCGGCGCTCCAGATTGGGCAGGATGCCCTCGAAAGGATGACGCCGCACCATCTCCGTGCCCCGCTCGGAGAGGTAGCGGAATTCGATCTTGCGCTCGCCGCTGCCGTGGAGAATCACCTCGCGCACGGATTCCGGCAGTTCCGCGAATGGGGTCTCCACATCGAAGCCGTAGGCGCTGGCGAGCGACTGGATCAGGTGAAAATAGTAGGCCGTGCGCCGGTCCCAGCCGCGCACCGCGCCACCGGCCAGACTCAGTTCAGGATGGGCCACCACGCGCGCCGGATCGAAAAACTGCTTGACCCCAAGACCATCACAGTCCGGGCAGGCGCCCGCCGGGTTGTTGAAGGAGAACTGTCGTGGCTCCAGTTCCTGCAGGCTGTAGCCGCAATGGGGACAGGCCAGGCGGGCGGAGAACAACTGCTCGGGACGCTCCGGCTCGTCCATGAAGGCCAACACCGCCAGGCCGTCGGACAGCCGCAGGGCGGTTTCCAGGCTCTCGGCCAGACGCTGGCCCGCATCCGCGCGCACGCGCAACCGGTCCACCACGGCCTCGATGCGGTGCTTGCGCTTGGGATCGAGCTGGGGGATCTCCTCCAGTTCGCGCACCGCGCCATCCACCCGCGCCCGCACCAGGCCCTGGTTGCGCAGGTCGACAAACACCTGATCATGTTCTCCCTTGCGGTCCTGGATCACCGGCGCCAGCAGCATGATGCGCAGCCCCTCCGGCAGCGCCAGCACCTGATCGACCATCTGGCTCACGGTCTGCGCCGCCAGCGCCACACCGTGCTCGGGGCAGCGTGGAATGCCGGCCCGGGCATAGAGCAGACGCAGGTAGTCGTAGATTTCGGTGACGGTGCCCACGGTGGAGCGCGGGTTGTGGGAGGTGGATTTCTGTTCGATGGAAATCGCCGGCGACAGGCCCTCGATGTGATCCACGTCGGGCTTGTCCATCAGCGACAGAAACTGGCGCGCATAGGCCGACAGGGACTCGACATAACGCCGCTGGCCTTCGGCGTAGAGGGTGTCGAAGGCGAGCGAAGACTTTCCCGAACCGGACAGGCCGGTGATGCAGATGAGCTTGTCGCGGGGCAGATCCAGGTCCACGTTTTTGAGATTATGGGTTCGGGCGCCCCGAATCCGGATGCTTTGCATAGGCTCACCGTTGGGAATTCGACCTGCTACTATAACCACCCTCAATGACACCGGGCAAAGGAGGTATCCCCTTGCCTGCACCAGCCGAAGATGACGCCGCCACCCGAATGAGCGCCGCCGAGCGCGCCGCCAGCTTCCAGATTGCCGGGCTGTATGCCTTGCGCATGCTGGGGCTGTTCATGGTGCTGCCGGTCCTGGCGCTCTATGCGCGTGGGCTGCCCGGGGCCACCCCGTTCAAATTGGGACTGGCCTTGGGCATTTACGGGCTGACCCAGGCCTTGCTGCAAATCCCCTTCGGCAGCCTGTCCGACCGCATCGGGCGCAAGCCCATGTTGTTGTTCGGGCTGGTCCTGTTCGGTCTGGGCAGTCTCGCCGCCGGCCTGGGCAGCGGCATCGACACCATCATTCTCGGCCGCGCGCTGCAGGGTGCGGGTGCCATTTCGGCGGTGCTCAGCGCGCTGTTGGCCGACCTGACCCGGCCCGATCAACGCACCAAGGCCATGGCCATCGTGGGCGTCACCATCGGCATCTCCTTCTCCTTGTCCATGTTCCTGGGTCCCGTGCTGGACCGACTGATGGGCGTGCGTGGCATTTTCCTGCTCACCGCCGCCCTTACCGCCATGGCGCTGGTCGTGGTGTGGCGCTTGCCCACCCCGACGGAATCACGGGAACTGGAACTGCCGCCGCCTGATTGGAGCCATCTGCTGGATCCCCTGCTGTGGCGTCTCAATCTGGGCGTGTTCCTGCTGCACCTGATGCTCACCGCCAGCTTCGTGGCCATTCCGATGCTGCTCAAGGACGACATGGGACTGGATCAGGGGGATCACTGGAAAATCTACTTGCCCGTCATGCTGGCCGCCTTCGTGACCATGGCGCCGCTGGTGATGCGCACCAGTCGCGGCCCGGTCGGACCCATCTTCCTGGCCAGCATCGGCCTCTTGGGCATCGCCCAGTTCGGACTGCTGTGGGCGCCTCATCACTGGGTGATTCTGCTGGTGATGCTGTGGCTCTTTTTCACCGGTTTCAATGTGCTGGAGGCCTCCCAGCCGGCCCTGGTCTCCCAGGCCGCCCCGGCCAATGCCAAGGGCGCCGCCCTGGGGGTCTATTCGACGGCCCAGTTCCTCGGCGCCTTTGCCGGCGGGGTACTGGGAGGGACGCTGGCGAACCGTTGGGGTGGGGCCACACTGTTCGAGATCCACGCCCTGCTCTGCGTGGTGTGGCTGGCCCTGAGCTGGCCCTTGCGTCACCTGTCGATGCAGGCGGGGCGGACGTCACTGCCCGCACGCGCAATCGAGACCTGAAGCGCCGCTGATCTCCCAGGGCACGGCGATGCTAAGATGAAACCATCGCGCCGCCAGCCATGGGCGCCACCCAATTCGAACGCCAGAGGGGAAAACCAATGTCCAAGGGCTCCGTTAACAAAGTCATCCTGATCGGCAATCTGGGCGCCGATCCGGAAACGCGCACCACCACCAGCGGTTCCCAGGTGGCCTCGTTGCGCGTTGCCACCTCCGAGTCCTGGAACGACCGCCAGAGTGGGGAGCGCAAGGAGCAAACCGAATGGCACCGCGTCACGCTCTACGGCAAGCTCGCTGAAATCGCCGGCCAGTACCTGCGCAAGGGTGCGAAGGTCTACCTCGAAGGCCGCATCCAGACCCGCAAATGGCAGGACAAGGAGGGCAACGACCGCTACACCACCGAAGTGATCGCCAACGAAATGCAGATGCTGGATGGCCGCTCCGGGGGCGCAGGGTCTGGCGCCTCCCAGGGCGATGGCGATGAATGGGGCGCCTCCTCCAGCGCCAAGGGCCCGACGCCGCCCCCGCGCCGTTCGGTGAAAGACGACTGGGATGCGCCTGCGGCGGCACCCTCCAGCCGGAACGACATGGAAATCGACGACGACATTCCGTTCTAGGACCTACCTTTAACTTGATGTAACCAAGAGCCCCGCAGAGATTGATCTCTACGGGGCTTTTTCCTGGCTGCCCAAGCTTTTGCGCGAGCTGGATCGCTTCCCGCCACCAATTCAAAGGGCCCGGCCAATCTCCAGGCACTTTTTCTTCCGGGCATCCTCACGTTACGCGGGGTTCCGGCCATCCGTGCTGCGAGCGGCATACAGTCGCAACGCCCGAAGCCGACAACTTCCTGGAACAGAGCCTTACTGGATGGGGATCGGATGCTGCGGCAGGCCGGGCTCAAGCCTGACGCGGGGATTCTACCCTCACAGGGAGAAATGTATGGCCAGGAGAAGTCAAGGCGGATTGGGGGAAGGCGTGTTCATGCTGGCCGCTGCACTGCCTTGGTGGGCCGGCGTGGTCATGGCGATCCTGGCCTATGCGGTCCTGCATCGCTTCGCCATTGCCGATGTAGCAAGCGTTGCGCCAGGGCAGATGGGCCAGAAGGCCGCCAGACACCTGATGAAGACACTCGCCATAGGGGGCCAGTACCTTGTGCCGCTGTTGCTGCTGGCTGGCGCTGCAACCTCGGCCATCAACAGGCGTAGACGACAGGGCCTGTTAGCCAAGGTGATGGGCAGCACTGATGGCTCAGCCCTGCGTTCGATGAATTGGCGCGACTTCGAACGCCTTGTGGGCGAGGCCTTCCGGCTGCGCGGCTACGCCGTGACCGAAACAGGAGGGGACGGTCCCGACGGCGGGATTGATCTGCGGCTGACCCAAGCAGGGGAGACATTCCTGGTCCAGTGCAAACACTGGAAAGCGTACAAGGTCTCCGTCAACGTCGTGCGCGAGCTCTACGGTGTGATGGCGGCCCAAGGGGCGGCTGGGGGGTTTGTAGTCACCTCCGGTGTATTCACAGCCGAGGCGCGCTCCTTCGTCCAAGGCTGCAATATCGAGCTGATCAACGGAAGGGCGCTGAAGACCATGATCGACAGCGTGCGATCATCCAAGGCCCACGGTAGTACAACATCCAAGACAGCATGCAGGCCGGCCGCGAAGCCGGTGGCTGCACCAGCCTGTCCTCGCTGCGGCGGCGCGATGATCAAGCGCGTGGCCAAGCAGGGCGCGAATGCGGGCAACGCCTTCTGGGGCTGCAGCACGTACCCACAATGTCGCGGTGGGCGGGCTGGTGATTGACTCGATGGAAGACAGATCTGCAGTGCTTCCGGCTGCTGACCTCGAAGTCCGGTAGGGTATCAGCCCGGATCGCCGGACCTTGTGTTTCAATTCCCTTCCCATGACCATCTGGCGCAGGCGACAGGGCAAGCCACCCCATTCCGCGCGGGATGGTGCAAGTCGGCATCCTTGATATCCGGCAAAGCCATGACGCGGGCGGGGATTTCGGAATACCCCGCAATTGGCTGCGCGCCGCGGCTGGGCTATCGACAACAAGACAGAAAAAGAGCGGAAACAACGCATGGCCAACGGCAAAGACAGGAACAACGGCGGCAACGGCGGCAATCTCGGCTTCGAGGCCGAACTCTTCAAGGCCGCCGACAAGCTGCGCGGCAACATGGAGCCCAGCGACTACAAGCACGTCGCCCTGGGCCTGATCTTCCTCAAGTACATCTCCGACGCCTTCGAGGCCCGCCACGCCGAACTGCTGCGTGAGGACCCACAGGCCGCCGAGGACCGGGACGAATACCTGGCCGACAACGTGTTCTGGGTGCCGAAGGACGCCCGCTGGTCGCGCCTGAAGGCCAACGCCAAGCGTCCCGAGATCGGCACCCTCATCGACGACGCCATGCGCGCCATCGAGAAGGACAACGAATCCTTGAAGGGCGTTTTACCTAAGGACTACGCCCGCCCGGCGCTGAACAAGCTGATGCTGGGCGAGCTGA